>CAZYEG010000227.1:0-2414 GCA_964646365.1 uncultured Methanosarcinales archaeon | reverse complement strand
TACTATGATGAAGACTATCTTAGATCTGTAATCTTCACAACAAAAGACAGCACTAAAATAAATTTTACTGACGCAATAAAAGATAGAATTGGGAAAAACATAATCTCTCTCAAAAAAATATCAAAAGGCGATGCTAGTGACATTATTCAAGAAAGACTTGACAATAATGAAATTATACCACGAGAGATTATTGGAGAACTCTATGATATGTCATCAAACATCAAAGAATTGTTAATTGTTTGCGACTTACTTTGTTATCAATTATTAAAACAGGGGAAATTTCAAGCAACAAAAAAAGATATCGGAAAAATTCCTCAACAAATTATGGAACAAGTTGAAGATTATGACGAAACAAAAAAATGTAACAAATGTGACGAACCACTAAAGAAAGTTGGCGAGAATTGGAGATGTGAAACGTGCGATAGATATTGTAACAATTGTGGAGCACACACTTCAGAAGATGACAAAATATGTCCTGAATGCGGAATTGGTTTAGAGGAGGAAGTAGAATGAAAAAAATAACTTGGTACAACAATCTAGGCTTCTACGACAATCCTTTTAGTATCAAACCTGGAGCATTTCATTATGACATGTTCGGATACGATAATTTAATTGAAGACATCAGCAGTAAGGTCTTAGAAGGAGAAGTTATCCATGTATATGGAAAATACGGAACTGGTAAAACAAGTATAATGAAAGGCATAATCAATAGATTCAAAGGCCTAAAAAGAGTAATATATTACAGTTGCAATCACAAAGATGAATCCATTGATTTTGACAAATTACTTATCAAATCAGGAAACATATTTCACAAACTTTTTAGCATTAGAAAAAAAAATATGATTCTTTTACTAGATGAAGCACAAGATATGAACAATAAAGACATTAGTTTGATACACAAGTATCACTCTCTAGGATTCTTTAAATCAATCATGCTCGTTTCCAGTGAAAAAAACATCAATCCAACAAAAGAATTGAAAGATCTTATTGGAAATAATGTATACAAGCTAGAAAATATCAACGAAGAACAAGCAATAGAGCTCATTAGAAAAAGAATCGGTGATTTACAGTTTGTCTCAGATGATTCCATTGTAAAAATCTTCAATATGAATAAAAATCCAAGAGCATTTCTAAAGAATTGCGAAGAAATATGTAGAATTGCATTTTTAGATGGAGCGAAAAATGTTGAAGATTCACATATAAAAAAGGTAGCATAAGAAGAAACCTTTAAATAACTCTTATTCTCATTATAACGTATGGTAACAGAAGCAGAGCTCGAAAACATGTCTCCAACAGAGATTGCAGAGCTCCAAAAGAAAAACTGTATATTCTGTCACATTGTAAGTGGCAAAGTGCAATCTAAAAAAATTTACGATGACAAGGTGTGTATTGGGATTCTTGACATCAATCCTGCAAATCCTGGGCACGTCTTACTTCTACCTAAAGAACATTATTCTATAATGCCTCAAATAGATGAAGAAGATCTAGGGCACTTATTCATTGCATCTAAAAAAATAAGTCAATCTGCTCTTAAGGCATTTGAAGCTAGTGGGACAAATATATTCGTCGCAAATGGCATTGCTGCAGGACAAAAAGCCCAACATTTCATGATTCACATAATTCCAAGAAGAGAGAATGACAATCTAACATGTTTTGATCTTCCTAAAAAACAAATGAATAAAGATGATTATCTTACAATACAAAGAAAAATTGTAAACGCAGTAAATCAGAAATTTGATATGAACCAGGATCTTCTAATTGAAGAACAGATGGATAAAAAACCAGAGATTCCTAAAGCTGAAAAAAAAGAAGTAATAGTAGAAGATGATGATACATCAGAAGAGAAACTTGAAGAAGAATTAAAGGAATTCCTAGCAGATACGCCAGATGAGAAAGAAAAAAAAACTATTGAGAAAAAAAATGAAAATGTCAACTTAGACGACATATCGGAGCTGATGAAATGAGTTGCGGTATTTGTGAAGTAATAGCTAGCCATCTTGGACAGGTTTATGAGGATGAGAACATCTATGCATTTCTTAGCCCAACTGCCGCAGCAATAGGCCATATCATAGTTACAACAAAAAAACATTATCCTATTCTCGAAGAAGTCCCTGACATTGAAGTCAAAAACTTATTTAGCATAGCAAACAAACTCTCTATGATCCTTTTTGAGAACTTAAACATCAAAGGAACAAACTTAATTATAAATAACGGTGTTTCAGCTGGGCAAGATGAAGCGCATATCATTATCCATATCATTCCAAGAAATGAAGACGATGGATTAGATTTCAACTGGGAACCAAAAAAACTCAGCGAAGAAGAACTTTCAACAATCGAATTACAATATAAACAATTTACTGATAATGTTGTTGTAGAAACACCTCAAGAAGCACCACCACAACAGCCAATTCAGT
>CAZYEG010000226.1:0-2707 GCA_964646365.1 uncultured Methanosarcinales archaeon | reverse complement strand
CTAAGAGATCATGATTTTAACGTATTAGAAGAAAAAAATAAATCCTTGCTAGTCAACTCCAACAAAGGCATTATATATAACATTGAAGAATATGGTGCAAAAGATCTTCAAGCAGGGGATTATAACATCGAACTTGCAGTAATGTTCTTTGGAGATAAAGTTGCAACAACAATGAAAGAATTTACTGTCAAAAACAATCTAAAGATTGTCGAATATTCTTTAGTCGCAGGTTTTATTGCAATGGTTATGGGGCTAATAATTTTTACAAAATCTACTCTAGGAAAATAAGATTTATATACTAGAATTTCTATAATAATAGAAAGTATTAGAAAATTAACAAAAAAAGGGGGAAATATACAAAAAATGCCTAAAAGCATTAACTTTTATAGGACACAACGCTATAGAGTTTTCTACGCTGAACCATACTTTGATATTAATCTCAAGTATGAAATCACATGGCATACCAAACACCTCAAAAAACTCAAGAAACACGCTAAAAAACCTCATCTATTCCATAAAAAAAGAACATCTGGGGAACTTGAAGAACATCATCATAGACACCATAAAGAACACGTAATTGATTCTATACCTTTCCACGAAAAAATACTCAATCAACACATAAAAAGACTTAAAGTAATTACCTCACTCATGTCCAAAAGAATCTATAACAAATTAAATAAAATTTCTATGAGATATGGTGGAACACCAGATTATTTTGTTTATGATAAAACGACAAAAAAGTTTTTCTTCGTATGTCACAAGCCAGATGACGCAAAAAAAACATGGATAAACCTTGTAAAAAGTGTATACAAAATTTGTGACATAATTATACTCGACAACATGTGAGTACTTTAAAAGAATAAAACTTAAATATGTTCTTTCAAAAAGCTTATCTATGAGCGATACTAATGTCGGACTCGAAGAAATGGTTGGAGAAATACCGTTTATATTACCTACATTTATTCCAGACTCAATTCTTAGCGCAAGGGAAGTATTTGCCCAAGTTGAAGCTGATTCTACAGAAATGGGCAAAACATATATTACATCTGACTTTGCACTTTTTACTGTTGAAGAAGGTATTGCAGTAATGTATCTTACTAGAGCAGAACATAATCCAATTATTCATAATCTTCCAAAAGCATACAAACAAATTGCTGCAAGTAGTCGTTATGAACCTTTAGAAAGAGAAATTAAAAAAATTCATGCTGCAATTGAAAACAAGAATGGACTCAGAATACAACTTGATGAACAAAATACAACGCCTCACAGAAGGTATAGCATACGTAAAAATAAATTCAAGACATCCCGATCTTTTAAAAGGCGATCAAGCAAAGCTAATGAATTGGTTCTATGGAACTGGGGATGAATTAGAAACAAATCTACAACTAGCAAGCTCCGATAACGCCATCCCACCAAGAATTTATCTTCCAAGTACAGATTATATTAAAAATACATTTATTCGAAATCAGGGAAAAGCATTTGGTGCTCTATGCCGTATAGGAAATAATGGTTTTATCTACACATTTAGTGACAATACCGCAGACCCAAGACAAGCCATGATAGGCAAATTAAGACCAGAAGGTTATTCTTCCCATATTGCTGTAAAAATCATTACAACTGACAGAAAAAGCATGGTAAAATACTATATCGCATCAGATGAAGAAGCAGCGCAAAGTCTTGCTCAGCAACAAAGATTTACTGTACAAGAATGCTATCAGATATCACTCAGCCAAGCTCCAAATACAAAAAAAACTTCTGATGCAATTAAATGGTCAATATCCCATATACCTTCTGACATACCAGAAGATAATGCATATCTAATTAACCCTCAAAAAACAGACCCTCTCTTACCAGACACGAATACTTTAAAAGAATAAAACTTGTTTATTTTTATTTTTTAATTCTAACATTCCCAGTAGGAAGAACTCTAATAATATAATCTAAATCAAAAAAATCATACTTCTTCTTAATTTTCTTTGCAATCTCGCTTGTCTTACTGTCACCCTGTTCAATAACCACAAAATCTTCACAGTGCTTCGAAACAGACTCCTTTGGGGCACACATGACCCGCTTATCCTTTAACAGTCCTATTGCAAGATTAATCTTATTATCTACATAATTTGTCTTACCCTTAATTACAAAGGCTCCCTTAGTTAGATATTCACCTGACTTCGGTGTCTTAGTAACCTGATCTGGAGTCACATAAAATACCGCCTGACTACCAAGTCCAAGCTTCCACGCTTTTGAAAAAGATACTGTAGCATCTGCAACTTCTTCAATCACTTCCTTAGAAGCCTCCTCGCCTCCTTTCAAAACAAAAAACGGACTGCCTGACATATCTGTATGAAAAACAAAATCGCCTTTCTCAGCATGTTTCTTTATTACAATCTCATTAGTTGTAGCATCCCTTCCACCAATCACAAGCTTACCATCACTAGTAAAGAACCATCTTAACTTTTCATACCATTCAGTTACTTCAGGTTTAATTTTCGGGGCAACCACCGCCTTCTTCTCTTTCTTCTGCATCTGTTCAAGCTTCTTTACACTATTTGCAAGAGCTTTCTTTGCTCCTTCAAGCTTCTTTTTAGCCTTCTTAGATTTTTCAAAATAAGCTGCTGCACTCTTATCAATCGGCTTATCAAACAAAATCTCTACCTTCGTCATAATAAAAGAAATAACCTTTCAAACTTTTAATACTTATTGTTTT
>CAZYEG010000225.1:0-2708 GCA_964646365.1 uncultured Methanosarcinales archaeon | reverse complement strand
CAGCCATGTACCATAGTGTACAATTATTCCTTCAGCCTTGAGGACTTCAATAGCTTCTCTAAAATTATCGGGCACAGCGCTCTCCATAAATTGTCCATGGGTTTTTCTTACAAAGTAAGGACCAATCAAAAAGAAATCTTTGTAATATTTCATTAATTGTGCAGTTTTTGACATTATTACTGTATATATTCCGCCGACTTTATTACACACTTCCCATGAGCATTCGAGAAAAACATCTGAATCTACCTTGGTTTCTTTTTTATCCATAGCAATACCCCTTTTATTTCTTAATTATGGAAGAAGTAATATATAAATACTCTTATTTTTTATCCAACTATTAGGAGCATAATCTAAACACAATTTCAAAAGCTCTTAAGATATCTTTCTCGTCAACAATTATAATGTGTTCGTTTGAACAAATAAGGGCATCAATTATGCTTATGTCATTCTCTCCTAGTTCAGTAGATATAGTTGAAAATACTGCAGGAGTTTTTTTAAGAATATCAGGATATGTCATTTCTATCATGGCAATGTTTTTGTTTGTCTCAATGATATTGTTTTTACCAAATTCTTCATATATTTTTGAGTATGTAATCTTGTCAGAGATTAATTTGAAAAGTTTTGCCCCTTCAATTACACGAAGAGTCTCCCCAGTTTCGAAATTGACTCCAGGGAGTATGTCGGCGATCTTTTGTGTTACGTGTTCATTTTTTTTAAGCGAAAGAGACGCCATTTTTGTAAGTGTTTTAATTTTTGCTCTCTTTAATAGCGAGTAAACATCCCCGATGTTTTCCTTTTTTAATGGCGAGATTTGATATCTTCTAAGTGCGCTAATTATTGAATCTAAAGAAATTCTGAGTTTGTATTTGTCGATAATGTATTTTGCAAGAGCTCTATTATTTATTATCCCTCTTGATAGGTCTTTTTTTATTGAAATATCAGTTTCGATTATTTTCCAGACAAATTCTCTTATGTTTTCAGGTTTTTGCCTTATGATTTTTGAGAGATTTTTTTCGGTCATAAACTGAGAAAATGTGTCAAAATATATAAATATATGTTTAATATGACAATTGTTCTTGATTTATGAAAAATATGTCAAACTCTTTATAAGCCATGTGTCTCTTTTTGATATTGATAAAAATGGAGGAATAAAGAATGAGCACAAAATTGTTTATACCAGGGCCGACCGAGGTCAGAAGAGAAGTATTGGAAACATTGAGTCATCCACAAGTAGGACATAGGACAGAAGAATTCAAAGAGCTTTTTGGGAGCCTAAAACCAGGCCTGCAAAAACTTTTTGGAACAAAGAACGATGTACTTATATCAACATCATCTGGTTCAGGAATGTGGGAGGCAGCAATTCGTAGTTGTGTTCAAAAGAAAGTTCTTCATGCTGTCAATGGTGCGTTCTCTAAGAAGTGGGCGGCAGTTAGTAAGAGGTGCGGTAAAGAATCTGTAATTTTAAATTTCCCAGATGGCGAACCAGTAGATCCCAACACAATAGAAAAAGAACTTGCAAAAGGCGATTATGAAGCATTTTGTATGGTACATAATGAAACATCAACAGGCACTGTTACAAATCTTGAAAAAATGGCTGAGATGATGAAAAAGTTTCCAGACGTTTTATGGCTTGTCGACGCAGTATCTTCATTCGCAGGAGTTCCTTTGGATGTTGATAAGCATGGGGTCGATATTTGTTTAGCTTCGTCCCAAAAAGCCCTTGCCCTTCCTGCGGGAATTGCAGTCGCATCAGTTAGCGATAAGGCCTACAAGAAAGCTGAAACTGTTAAAGGTAGAGGATATTACTTTGATATTCTTGAATTAAAGAAAATGTATGATAAGGACCAAACACCATACACTCCAGCCATTCCACAATTGTATGCATTGCAGTTCCAACTAGAAAGAATAGATGCTGAGGGGGTTGAACAAAGATTTGCTAGGCACGAAGAGATGGCTGGTTTTATCCGAGAGTGGGTGAAAAATAATGGCTTTAAGATGTTTTCTTCAGATGGGGCACATTCTGGCACAGTTGCATGCATAGTAAATACCAAAGATCTTGATTTTTCCAAGATTAAATCAGAAATGAAAGATGCTGGGTATAGTATTGATTCCGGCTATGGGAAAATGAATGCAAAACTTCAGTCTGAGGGAAAACCTACAACATTTAGGATTCCTCACATGGGCGATCTCACACTTGAAGAGATGAAAGAATACACAAAAGAGCTCGAGAAGTATTGGGTAAATGAATAAAGAAGAAATAGGTAGGTGACAAATATGAAGATAGTGATTCCAGATAAGGTAAGTAATACATCAGTTAAGATGTTTGAAGATAAAGGGTTCTCAATACTAAAAGAAGAAGGAGTTGATATTGCTAAGGCGAGCTCGCTTGCAAAAGATGCTGATGCAGTCGTGGTTCGAAGCTATAAACTCCATGCTCTTGATATCAATGATAACCTTAAGTGCATTGGTAGAGCAGGCGCAGGCGTAAACAATATTCCTATTGATAAATGTACAGAAAAAGGGGTTGTTGTATTCAATACTCCTGGTGCGAATGCAAATGCAGTAAAGGAACTTGTTCTTTGCGGACTATTTCTTTCATCAAGAAAAATAGTACAAGGAGTTAATTGGACGACATGTCTTAAAGAAAAAGGAGATGAAACAGAAAAGCTTGTCGAGAAAAATAAGAGTGCATTTAAAGGAACAGAAAT
>CAZYEG010000224.1:0-2710 GCA_964646365.1 uncultured Methanosarcinales archaeon | reverse complement strand
TAAAAAACAAATAATTCTTTCTTTAATAGAAAAAACTTTTAAATTAATCCAAAACACTTAATATTAGCTTCTCAGAACGTATTGTCTCTGCATAGTGACTACATATAGAAAGGCTTATAAACCAGATACAGTTATTTATTACGTATGAGTGACGAAATAACTTCGAATTCACTACATACTCACATTCATACATCATTTATCACAGCTAAAGCATAGCAAACCACGACGGCAACGTTCAAAAATAAGAGGCGAACTCACATAAATATCGGTGTTCATTCTTTTATTTTTGTTGTCTAAATTTCCGCCCCAATTAGTCAAAAATCATACAAAATGATACAAAAATTGACTTTTTGGATAAACACACAAAATGTGCGGAGATGCTTGGAAAATCGTTTATTCGATCTTTCAAACTGGTGAAAGTAAACACTTGCTATAGTTGAAGCTATGTACTGATTTCTCGTCGACAAACTAAAATATACGCGTACGCGTAGGAAAGAAAGGGAGAAGGTAAAATGAAAGAAATGGTAGCACTCGGTTGTCTTCTGATTGGGGTTCTCGTTACAATGGTTCTTTTTGTAATGCACAAAAAGGACGAAAAAGAGAAAGAAAAAATTCTCGCCTCATTCGATGCGTTCTGCGAAGCACTTACGAAACTCCAGCTGGATAAAGGTTGGAATCATAAATGTAGACTTTGGACCGATTTTGACATCCTAAAAGATGGAGTTCAAAGAGCGCATTCAGAACCTGATATAAGCACTGAAAAACTTAAGGGTCTGCTTGAAGAACTTCAAGACATCAACCGCAGGGTTTAGAGACGATATAACCTCAAAAAACCCGAAGTCCAGGAGTTTCAACTCAATGAAAACCACGCCACCCTACTGGTCAACGTACACACAACAACAAAAGGAGAATAATGAAGATCAACAAAGCAAACGGCCCCTACATCGCAATGATTATTGCATTGACATTTATCATTGGAATCTTTCTGGCAGATGGATTCATCACAGTTGAAGTTCTCAAAGACTTCTGCCACAACCCCATTGATTTCATCATCAACTGGGTTGGCGGACTGTTCGCAAACATCACAAACATATAGAAAGGATGATATGAATTTCATTTTCAAGAATTTCTGGTACTTCATCTCACTCGGAATCTTCATACTGATTCTGATAGCGGTATTCAAACTCACTGGGACGCCTGACCCCATCGAGACCGTCTCTGAAAAGACCGAAAAGAGCCTCAGCAGGATTATTGTAGGAGGTGGCCGATAAGAAAGAAACTGTAGGTTTTCATTTTTCACTAAGAATTGCCCAAGCTTGGTGAAAAAAACTCATGGGCACAGGAGAAGACGATGATCGTAGAAGAAAGAACAGTAGATATACATATGGGCTGGGTTCCGTTGGCACTCATAGTGATTATAACCGTTCTCGCTATCGTGATCCACTTTGTGCATACCAAAAAGCGTGCTGATCTCAAGATCGCGCTTAATGCCGCAACCAACCAGGTCGAACAGGTCCAGGAAGAGCTCAACGACGCGAAGGACGCCCACATCGTGGACATCCAGAAATGGAAGTTCCCACCAGCAAGCATCTGGATCGAAGGACGAGATCTTAATCCGGATCTGCGGGAAGTATCGGTCATTCTCTTCATCAAAAAGGGAGAGATCACCGTATATCCAGTGGATGAGCACGGCGACTGGAAGTCCCCGGCTACGCAGCAGATGGCATAGGTCGCTACTAAATTCGTTGGCGAAAATGCCAAATGGGAACTAAAACAGATCTTCACCGGGCTTGAAACCAAAGGAACAGAACTCGGCACGATCGTGTACAAGTGGCGCTCCCGAAAATGGGTTCGGACCTCCCTGGACTACCTTGATAAAAAGAACATCAAGTACTAGTCCCACCCAAGGTTTTGCGGTTGTCCAAAGGTTTTACACCTAAATCAACCGCCCAATTTGTTGTTTCTAACATTTCACACTAACTCAACGGAAAGGTTGTGTATGATTCACATATAGTTTCTGGTTTTCGCTGTACAACTAGAGACTTACATTCACTACAGCAAAACATGATTGGAGTTCGCCCGAACCAACGTGTTCAAAATTATAGGGCTGGAGAACGATGATGAGAAATCGTACAAATAGCTACATCGAGCAGTTGAAGTCTGATCTGGGGAAAGGGCCTCGAAGGAGCAAACAGCCACGCCCCAGAGGTCGTAAACGCGGTGGTAACCGAAACTGGAAGGAACTGATTCCTGAAGGAGTTGCAGCATAAGAAAAGACTGCCAGATTCATTCCCCATAAAGAACTGCCCAAACCTTAATGGGACTAATTAAACGGGCACAAGGAGAAGACAATGAAGACAATGACAATAGTATACATTCTGTTGACCCTGGCTTGCATAGGTTCAATGGGGGTAGTGATTAGTGGTCGTGACAAAAAGATCACCAACCTCAAGACCACCATCAGCGAACACGAGACCTCCATCGAGTATCTCGAAGCCGAACTCAGAGAGGAGCAAGACGCCCACATAACGGATATCCGTAATGGCCGTATTGCACCTCGAAACATTGACGTGCATCGAGTTCAGGAAGAACCACCGATCAAAGAAATCGCGGTCATCCTTAACATCGAAGACTCCACAGAAGTCATCCCCGTTTACAATGGAGACTGGCGAAAAGGAGAAACACGCGAAGTACGCTACGTGCCTACTTC
>CAZYEG010000223.1:0-2721 GCA_964646365.1 uncultured Methanosarcinales archaeon | reverse complement strand
TTCCAGCAAGAACGCCTGCAACCCACCATTTTTCGCCATCAACTTCAATCTTGACGTACTCAACATCTGGGTTTACCATGATTGCCAAATTAAGTGGGATTGTCCATGGAGTGGTTGTCCATATAACAAGATATTCATCTTCAGTATCTTTTACTTTGAATTTTACAAAAACAGAATCTTCTTTTACAGTCTTATATTCAAGTTCGTGTTTTGCTAGAGCTGATTCAGTGATTGGACACCATGTCATAGTCCGAAGACCTTGATAAAGACGTCCTTCTTCATGAGCACGTTTGATTAGCCACCATTCGCCTTCCATGAAATTTTTTTTTATTGATTGATAAGCATTCTTAAAATCCATCCAGACTCCAAGTCTTTCAAAATCTTTATTCATAGCTTCCATATTATCTATACAGAGCTGTTTACATTCTGTAATGAACTTGTCTACACCGTAATCTTGGATGTCCTCTTTAGTCTTGAGTCCCAGTTTCTTTTGTGTAGCGTTCTCAGTAGGAAGTCCGTGCATGTCATAACCAGCCCTATCCCAGACATCGTGACCAGTCATTCTCTTGAATCTGAGTACCATGTCCTTAAGTGATTTGTTCCATGCAGTTCCGATATGAACTTTCCCAGAAGTGTAAGGAGGACCATCTAAGAAGTACCATTTTTCCTTGCCTACATTCTTTTCTTTAGCCTTCTTATAAATATCATTTTCAGCCCAGAACTGTAGCATTTCTTCTTCGATTTTGATTAAATCATTTTTTGGGATGTTATCAAGAAAAACGAGGGGTATTTATAAATATTATGTCTCATATCTGGCTTGATTTATTAGAGGATTGACATAGATGTCTACAATATGCTTTTGGAGCCCAAGAGACATTGTGTCAAGTCTACCCATCAATTCATAAGCCACGTCCATGTCAACATCTCCATTATTAGATAATAAGCCATCAAGAGTGTCAAATTCATCTCTATATTCTGTCATATCTCTTGCGACCATAACAGCAGCGTGATTAACAGGCCAATGGTGATAAGATGTTTGTATCTGTCTGTCAATCTCATGAACAACGTCACTTACATCATCCATTGGCTCTAAAGGAGATCCAAAATGAATGTGTACGTGTCCTTTTTGTGAATATAATTCTGAACGCATTGCATCGAAATCATCATAAACTCCTTTTTGACCGGAATATGACTGTTCTGCTTTTTGCATTTCACAAGGTTCTTTCTCATATGATACAGAGACTGGAACTATCGGTGCTCTTTGCATAGCATCACTAAGAGGGATACCTCTCATCTTAGAACCAAGATAAAGCATCCGTACAACCTTTGACTGTGTAAAATCATTACCATCTTTTGCCCTACCTTCTTTTTGAGCAATCCAGACAGAATTGTCCTGCATCGAATGGTAGAGAAAATTCGAAAGATGTTTTGCAACTTTTATCTGCCCCCTTGTCCCTCTATCCACCAAGAAGCATTTGTTAAACCTTACAAGTGTCTCAATCTCTGGTATTTGGACTGTCTTGCCAAATGCATCGAGTTGCATAAGATTTCTGCCAATACCGATCATGGTAGACTGGTGATGGTTTTCTACTAATGAATAATTGATTAAGAAAGGATCTGCAAGTATCGCCCTATGGTTGGACATAAAGATGTAATGTTCACCTGGAGTTATGTTATCAAGCCCTGAGACCTCAACACCATCGGTCAGTGTCCTTACTGCTTCTCTTGTCACATCATGAAAGCACGCTTGGTATTCATCAATAGTATCTATAGTGAGCAGCCTATCTACTAACTGCCCTGCAAAATCATCTTCTTGCTCTTTCATCATCCGGTTAATAATTTGTCTAAAGGTCCCATTGGAAAAACGTCTTGAAAAAAGAGGATACAGTAATGGTTCTATCTCAGAATCTCCATATGGTCTGATATCATCAAATGTATTACCTTCGTATTCGAATTCAGTCATTAGATGACGTAATTATTCTTACTTTTTTAAAGCTGATTGAAACAATTTAATCAAAATCTTTATAAATGGTATAAATTTCCTATCTTATAGGTGAAATATTATGGATATTAAAATTCTCGAAGAATCAAAAGGAAAACTTAAAATTGAGATTGTTGGCGCAAATCATACTCTATGTAATGTTCTGAAAGAGGAACTGACTAAGGATAACAAAGTAAAACTAGCTTCATACAAGATAGAACATCCTCTTGTATCTAATCCTGAATTTATTATCGAAGGAGATGATCCTAAAAAATCAATGCTATCTTCATTAAAGAAGGTTGCTAAAAACTTTTCCGATATGGAAGCAGATTTCAAAAAAATAAAATGATTTCAGAGGAATCTGGAATTAAACTTTTAAAATTTGCAAAAGAATGTGTTCATTCTAAATTATTTAATACGGATCTAGTGATAGATTCAGAAATAAAGAGTTTTTCTGAGAAACAAGGAGTGTTTGTAACCATTCATAAGAATTCTGAACTGAGAGGGTGTATTGGATTTGTGATAGGACATTTCCCATTATATCAAGGAATTAAGAATGCCGCACATGCTGCAGGATTTGAAGATCCAAGATTCCCTCCAATTGAAAAATCTGAATGGGAGGAACTTAAGTTTGAAATCTCGATTCTGACAGTGCCAGAGAAAATTGAAGCTGATCCAAATAATATTGAAGTTGGAAAGGATGGACTAATTGTTGAATATGGTGGCAATGCTGGACTACT
>CAZYEG010000222.1:0-2735 GCA_964646365.1 uncultured Methanosarcinales archaeon | reverse complement strand
GATTCAATGACAGGTGTAATCTCTAAAATAGGTTCTCTTGAATTGTTAAGTGTCCATGCTCCACTGATTTCTATGATTATTTCATATGTTTGTTCTGAAAGATGTGGTACAACCCATTCAATTTTATCGTACAGTCCATTATTGTTTGTGTCATAAGCTTTGAAATTAACTCCATTTTCTCCACCACTTACCCAGTTAAGTCGGATATCAGAAATGGATTCCACTTCTTTTGGAAGATTAGAGAATGCAAGTATATTTTGATAATGTACTTCTTCTGGACCAATAATGGTTACCTCTTTTTTTTCACCAATTTCCCGCTCAGTTGCGTATGGCGCCTCTGTAGTGTACTCTATAATAACTTCATCTTTTTTATCTAAAGTTTCAGTCACTTTGATGTTGATATTGTTTTCATTATTTATGGAGTTTGTCGTTCTTCTGTTTGTTGTTGATGGGGTAATTGCTTTTATTTGTCCTGTAGAATTATCTAATTTTTTAATGGAAATTTGTTGTGCAATTTTTGGAATTTCTAAATTGAGTTCATTTTGTGCAGAATTTATTTTAATTATTTTTTGCCATTTGACTGGTTCTCCAAGTGTTGCTCCATAGTTTTTAGTGGAGTTTAATATGTCTACTGTTTCGTTGTATTCTTCATTTTCTTCTTCAATGTAATTCAGATTGATTTTGTCAAGATACAATATTGCATCATCAACGACTAGTTCGATTGTATAATTAGATGATGACAGTTCGATATCAAGACTTTTTTTAATAGATGTTTTTGGAATAAATAATGCTGGTAAGTCTCTCCAATCTGATTCAAGAAACATTGTTGTTTCTAAATTAAAGTAAATAAGTTTTGAACTTACTATGTTATTTTCTTTTGCATTGTATCTTTCTTTGTGTAGATATAAGTCTTCATCCCATATTTCTGAGTATTGGTCGATATTTGCAATTGCGCAGCAATCGGAGTTTCCATTGCATACAAACTCAGTTGATTCGCTATTATTGATTGCCCAAATAGTACAAAGATTTGATCTGTCAAGTTCAGTTGTGGATGATTTGATAGAGAAGTCTATTACTTCATTATCTCCAACCACACCGTTGTTGTTTGTGTCCCAATTCCCTTTACCATATCTGAGAATGTGGTTGAGTTCTCCATCAGTACCACCAAGAAGTGTGAAGTTGTTTTTAATTGAATCTCTTTTGTAAATTAACCGTTTGATGTCTTCTGCAATTAGATAGATTTTAACTTCACCAGCGCCCTCAATGGTTCCAGTGATGTCAATACTTTCTGCGGCTTTTTCTGTGATGAAATTTATTTGACTATTGTTTGAATAAGACTGGCCTACATTAATGAAGTTTCCAGTGTGGGTGTTTATAGAGGTAAGTAAAACTACTGAGAGTGCAATAGCTACAAAGATGAATGCAAATTCTTCAATTCGTTTTAAATTTTCTTTCATAGTATTTCTAATTCTGCTTGCACCATGTCTTTGGCTTTTAAGTTTAGATATTCAACAACATCTAGTGGGATCCAAATGAATAATCTTTTTCCTACTTTTTTGAATTTTTTTAAGAATTTTGCAGATTTGTCGACGTTAAATTTTTTTAGATTGATATTTATAAAATTTTTTTCGTTTAATTTTAGATTTCTTACGATTGTTTGTGGAACCCATAAGAGTAGACCAGACCCAGAGCTAACTACTTCTTTAGTGATAACAATAGTCTGATTGCTAGTCATATATATTTCTTTGAATTCATTCTATATAAAGATTGCTAAAATAGACAATAGATATGTAGATAATATAATTAATGTATAAATTGTTTTTTATTGGTAATAAAATATTATATAAATAAGTAGAATATTTCATAAATAAATAGAATAGAAAATAGATATTTTAAATATCTACTTTTTCCAAACGTCTTTTTTCTTTTTTGGAGAGGATTTTTTGTGTGTAACTTTCTTCTTCACTTTTGTCTGTTTTTGAGCTTTAATCTTAGTTTTATGATGATGTTGTGGTGGCTGCCATGTCGCCATGAATAACCATACAACCAAAGTAAGTATAATTATTATGAAAATGATGTACATTACAGGGAATCTTGCTTTTGTCTGTGAAGGGAATTCAATATCTTCACCAGTTACAGATGTGACAGTTTCTTTACATGCTTTAATTGCAGTTTGGATTAAAGAATTGGCTTTTTGGTATTCAGCATTTTCTAGTGCGTCTGTAGCTTGCTCTATTAAATCTTGATATTCAATACATTCAGGGTTTTCTTTGAATAGATCGTATGCAAATTTGATATTATCTACGTAAAGTGTTTGATTGATTTTGACCTCTTTTTCAATTTCATATACATCAATGATAATTGAGCTTTCAGCAACATATTCAGGTTGTTTTGATGTAAGTGATATGTTCACAATAAATGGCCCAGATACAGATTCAGAATCTAGATTGATTTTGAATGAATCACTTTTATTATAATCTAAATCAGAAATGCTATCTTTTAGTAAAGTGGCAATAATCCCATTGTTTGTAGTTAAGTTTATTTCTAGTTCAGAAAATTTAACTTTACCAATATTAACTACATTGACAATTGCGGTAACTGAATCATTTTGTGCCATAAATAATGGGCTTGATGGAACAACCTTTAGTGCTACTGCTCTGTCTGCAACTGCTACACTTGAAGCTCCTCCTGCAGATGGTCCATCACGAAGGCGAACTCGAGGCCGTCGTGTCCTG
>CAZYEG010000221.1:0-2747 GCA_964646365.1 uncultured Methanosarcinales archaeon | reverse complement strand
CAGAATAAAAACACATAATTCTTTCCCAATAAATTTTTCTCTAAAAAAATTAGAGTCTGAAGAATTTTTCAGAATTTTAGGTCATATTTTAGGTGATGGAGGAATCCATGTGATAAAAAATGAGGGGAAATATAGAGCATTCTATTCAAATAACGAAAACATATTAATAGATTCCTTTATGAAAGACGTGTATTCTGTTTTTGGTAATCTTAAGCTATATACGCGAAGAATTTCGGAGAGAAATAAAGCGTCAGAAGTTTGGTTGCCAACCACCCTTGGATTGCTTCTATACCAAATTATGCAATATAATTTGCTGGATGATAAAACTGTTCCGGAAATTATATCTAGACAAAAAGATGTAAGATTAATAGGACCTTTTCTCCAGGCGCTTTATGATGATGATGGCTTTTTATATCCAGACAAATCAATGATTGTTTTTTCTCAAAAAAGAAAATGGATTGTCGAAGATGTGAGAGAAATTGTTCAGAAGTTGGGAATTGAAACAAACCCAATAAGAGTACATAAATCAAAAACGAGAACAACAATGTATTACTTCAATATAACAGGAAGAAAAAACATATTTAATTTTTACGATCTTGTCAATTTTAAACATCCTATTAAGAGTGTAAAATTAGAAAAAATGGTAAATAAATACTGGTGATAAAATGTGTGGAATATTTGGAATAGTTGGTTGCGTAGGTAAACTTGGTAAAATAATGTTAGATGGAATAACAAAGTTAGAGTATCGTGGATATGATTCTGTTGGTATGCTTGGAATTAAGGAAGAACACCATGATTTACGAAAAGATGTGGGGAATGTCGATACTGTTAATAAAAAAGTCAAATTTGAAGAAATTGAAGGTTGGATGGGGATTGTACAGACGCGTTGGGCCACAAATGGAGGAGTTGAAAAACGCAACGCCCACCCACATTTCAATAAAGAAAAAACAATTTTCGCGGTTCACAATGGAATCATTGAAAATTTTGAAGAAATCAAGAGTAATCTAACAACTCTAGGATACGAATTCCTATCATCAACCGACACAGAGATAATCCCACACTATTTTGATCATAAGATAAAGAACGGCAAGACTGTCAAAGAAGCAATCATAGATTTTATGGATGACATTGAAGGAACATTCGCAATTCTACTTGTAGTAAAAGGAGACGATCATGTTTATGCTCTAAAAAGAGATTCGCCTCTTGCACTTGGTATTGGTGACGGAATGAATCTTCTTGGTTCAGACATCTATGCGTTTAACACAATCACTAACAAATCAATATTCTTTGAAGATAACGAGTTTGCAGTTATTGGTGCAACTTATCATCAGTTCTTTGACAGTAAAGGCAATGAGATCGAAAAACCAATTAAAGAAATAAGTCTTGATCAGGAAGAAAAGAGCAAAGAGGAGTATCCACATTATATGCTTAAAGAGATCCTTGAACAGCCAAAGGTTGCAAGGCGTTTAATAGAATCTTTTGATACAATTCAAAAAGACAATTTTGACGAATTCATAAAGTTAATCAAAGAAAAAAAGAAGATTGCGTTCCTTTCATGCGGAACATCTTATCACGCATCTCTTATGGGAGTAAGTGTGCTAAAAACTCTTGGCATATCTGCCCGTAGTGTAGTTGCATCTGAATGGGAAACATTCATTGATGTTGATGAAGACACATTTGTCATTGCAATCTCACAATCTGGAGAGACAATGGATGTTGTAAAGCCATTAAAAAACGCTAAAAAGAAAGGTGCTACAATTGGATGTTTAGTCAATGTACCTTATTCAACTATTCAACGTTTGTCAGATGTTTCAATTAACATTCTTGCAGGCCCAGAAATTGCAGTTGCTTCAACAAAAGCATTTACAAATATGAACATCGCACTTTTTCAGATAGCAAAGTTGCTTGGTTACAAAATAGACATAGATTTAATCCCAGATAAAATAACTAAGACTCTTGATTTGCGTAACAAATGTAAAGATGTTGCAAAAGAACTTTACAAAAAAAATGATATATATGTTTTAGGAAAACACTTCTCATATCCTATCGCGCGTGAGATTGCACTCAAATTTAAAGAGGTAGATTACATCCATGCAGAAGGTATGATGGCTGGCGAACTCAAACATGGGACGCTTGCTTTAATCGAGGAGAATGTACCCGTTATATCGTTAATTTACGACAATAACGCAGAGATGCTGTCTTCTACTCAGGAAGTTCGTGCGCGTGGCGCAAAGATATATGAAATTGGGAATAAAGGTAAAGTTGATTTTTTAGTACCAGAATGTAACATGGCAGACTTTGCAGTTTATTCAACACTTCTTGGTCATTTGATTTCATATGAAGTTGGAGTTTTGAAAGGAACAGAAATCGACCAATGCAGAAATCTTGCTAAGAGTGTTACTGTTTTGTAATTTTATTTAGAAAGTTTTAACGCAATATCCAAAGCCTTCTTACCATCTTCCCCAGAAATAAGTGGCTCTTTATTATCCTTTACTGCATCAATAAAGTTTTCAATTTCAGCAAGCAACGGTTCTTTCTTGTTTACAGCATATCTTACTGATTTTCCAACACTAACATTGCTAATAATATCTTTATATTCAAAATCCCCATTTGAAGAAGCATTCTCAAAGTAAGTAAGGTCTTGTGTAAGATAGTTCACTTTAAACATTCCTTTTTCACCAAGCACTGTAAGTTCTCTAATTTTAGTTGGAGTAAGCCAGTCAGTACTAAGTATTCCAACTGCATCA
>CAZYEG010000220.1:0-2751 GCA_964646365.1 uncultured Methanosarcinales archaeon | reverse complement strand
TTTGATACTTCTGAAGCTTTTTTTGTTAATGCAACAAGATCACTTCTTGTGATTTTCTCAAGATTAAACTTTCTTGCACCTGCCATTAACTGTCTGAGCCCCTGTTCAACTCTCATATAATAGGTATAAACGCCCAGTCCTCCTGCTGGAAGATCTGCAAATGATGTTCCAAGTAATTCTTTTGCTTTTATGGCACCAATAAATATTTCGTCTTTATTTTCTCCATATTTTGCAATAAGTGCTTGATCCTTTGCATCGTTTATCTTCTTCCATAACGCAGAACTTGACATGACAGCTGTAAGAGGCGCTCTTGCCATACCAATAGCCTTAACAAATGGAGATCCAAAAGAAAGTCCCTTAAAAATGTGATCTTCGAGAGAAAAACCGCCTGCAAAAACTATATCTGGAACGTGCTTTCCTTTTTTTGAAAGAATTTTTGCGTATTCAACTGTTTTTTGATAAGTCTCAATTGGTGGAACTCCCCATTCATTCATCATTCTCCACGGACTCATTCCTGTCCCGCCACCAGCAGCATCTATTGTTAAAACATCAATCTTATATTTTGAAGAGAATGCTACTGCTCTAGCTAAGTCTGCAAATCGATATGCACCAGTCTTTAAGAAAAGATATTTTGCTCCTGCAGCTCTCAATTCGTCAACTCTTTTTGCGAATGCTTCTTCTGAAACCATTCCAAGCCTAGAGTGTCTTTCAAACTCGTGAAATACTTTATTCTTAAAGGCTTCAATTACAGATTCCTCAAGAGGGTTTGGCAAAACAATATATCCTCTTTTCTTAAGCATTTGTGCCTTTTCAAGCGTCCGAATCTTGACTTCTCCTCCGATATCCTTTGCACCCTGTCCCCATTTGAGTTCAACTGCATCTATTCCTTTTTTTAAGGCGTACTCCAAAGTTCCAAGTCTGCTATCTTCAACATTCTCCTGAGCAATTATTGCACCATAACCATCCTTCTGCCATTTTTTGTACAATTCTATCCTTGAATCAAAAGCTGGAGACTTAACTACTCTTCCATCCTCAATTACAGATTCTTCGTCCATGCCTACAACATTCTCACCAATTGTTAAAAGAACTCCTGAGATTGCGCATCCTGCCGCAAGACCTTCCCAATTCTTTTTTGCAATATCTGTAGAACCGAGTCCTGGGACTGTTGTTGGTAATTTTAATTTAAGTCCTGGCTTACCATTTTTTGCTCCAAGAGTAACTGTCACATCAACATTAGGAAAGATTGCCTCGTCCGAATCCGCTTTGACACCTTGAGCACCTACTGCTGTGCCATTAATATTAAAATCGCCCCAATCTATTGGATAACTCTTTACAGCTGCCGACGTAACCTCTCCAAAAGGCTGAGGATATATCATCTCTGGTCCTCTTACCGCTGACTTACCGACTTCACAAAGTCCTATACAAGAAGTTACACATGTTCCGCAAAGTCCACTAATTGGATTTACGTCATCTTTTGTCCTATTTTTTGCTCCTACCGTTGGAGAAGCGCCTGTTTTACTATACATATTAAATACCCCCGATTATTAATGTGGATACAGAAATATATAGTATAAATATTTTTGTAAAAATCTGAGTCATATAATGACGATTTTCGTTGTTTTTATAAATAGAATTAATAATTTTGACTTTTTATTTATTTTGTTTTATTTTTTATTTAATGATTTTAGATGATCACGAAGTTCTGAATCCCTTTGAATATTCTGCTGCTTGTAAAGATCTTTAAACCTAGAAATCACTCTCTTATGATCTAAAGCAGTTGCCTGTTCATTATTAAGAACCCTCAGCGACTGGGTAAAAATTGATGGATCTTTTCTTGCTTTTCGCCCTATCATAACCATGTCACAGTAGCCTCTTTCAAGATAATATTTTGCCTGCCCTGGTTTTGTTATGTCACCGTTTCCAATAACGGGAATGCTTACATTCTGTTTAACTTTCTTAATAATCTCCCAATCAGCCATTCCAGTATACTTCTGTTTCCTAGTACGACCGTGCACAGCAATAGCTTTTACACCAATTTCTTCAAGAATCTTTGCAACCTCTACTGCGTTTATTGAATGATTATCCCAACCCGTACGTATTTTTGCTGAGACTGGACAAGAAAGCGAATCTATTAATGGCTTAAATGTACGTTTAATCATATGAGGATTCTTCATAAAATATGCGCCTGCCTTTCTACCAAGAATATCCCCTTCACAACATCCAAGATTTATATCAATAATATCTGCATACTGAGCAATAATTATTCCTGCTTTGAGGATCTTGTCAGGATTACTTCCAACAAGTTGAATTGTTAAAGGATTTTCTGAACTATCAATATCGAAATAATAATCATTATACCTACTATTATCTGTTGGGTACCTCTCGAGAAACTCTGCCACATCAATCATAGATGTGTAAATTAAACCAGCCCCCATCTCTTTACATAGCATTCTAAATGCTTTACAATTAACAGCTTCCATTGGCGCAAGTGCAAGTGGATTATTTATTTTTACGTTACCGATTTTCATATATCTTTTGTCCTTTTATATGGACATTTAAGGTTTTCTAATATTGTTACTATCTTTTGCTTTTCTTTACCTAGTCCTTTCCAATCAAGCAAAGCAAATTCTGGCTTGGGCACTGTTCTATTAATTGCTTTTTTTATGATTTCAGGATCTATCTTTTCGAGTACATATTTTGGTATTATGTGTCCTATTGCAAAATCTGAGGACAACTGAATATCATTAAAAT
>CAZYEG010000219.1:0-2779 GCA_964646365.1 uncultured Methanosarcinales archaeon | reverse complement strand
AAATGCCACATCTATACCAATTTTAACAATCACGAATCCGCATGGATCAATCCCAAAAACTCCCTTATGAAGAAGCACATCTACGTCAGTTGATAATGTGTTGTAATCTTTGTCAAGCTCTGAATACTTTAGATCATATTTACCATGTGCAATATTCATAACTGCACCAACTCCCCATTTCTTTAGAAGAGTGATTAAATGTTTATCTTTATTGAATACAATTTCTGAATACATTGATATGTGATTGTTGTCAATTATGAAACCACTTGAGAATGTGCCAAAATCTTCTCCAGATTTTACAGCAATATTAATTTTTATTTTTGGAAGTATTTCCTTAATGTTTTTTTCTTTTAACAGCTCATAAGCTTTTTTTAAGTCATTAATTATTTCATTTTTATTGTCTGTTATTATTTCATCTGTCTCTGCAATATTATAATTTCCTGTCTTGATTTCTTCGAATGAAACAATCGATGAGAATTTTGGTGGAGATTCTTTTTTTATCACTTCTTCTGCAATACCTTGTATTTTTGAAGATATCTTTTCTTGAGATTTTATATAATTTGAAACCATTGGCTGAGTAATATGTAAAAAATCAGAAATTTCTTTTTGTTCGGTTGTTTTGTATAGGATTTTTGCTAGAGCTACCTTAAGAAGTCTTAGCTCACTATTTGTCAATACAAATACCCCCTCACTCATATAAATCATTTATTAGAATTAATAACTCATTTATATTGTTTATGGTCCGCCTGCAGAATCTGGACCACCTAGAATCATCGCACTTCTTGCTTCTATCTGTCCTGTACCAATACCAATTAGCGCCATAACTCCGCTATAAAGAGCCTTATTGCTACAATCGTACATCCAATTATTAAAACGGTCTTTCATTTCCATCGTTACATCTCTGTACATCCACTGCCCCTGGCTAGCATTTATGGTTGCTGTAATAGCCATCTTACGGACATCTTCAGCGTGCATAAGGCCTTCAGTATGGACTCCCATGTTGTTCATCTCCGACGAAAGACGTTCGCCACTGTAAGAAACAAGCTCTTGGTTTTGTTTTATATTTGAAACGTGCATTAATCCATTATAAGCAGTAATAACTTGAGAAATCATCTCTGGAGCAGAACCATCGTATAAAGAATGGCGATTCATTAATGAGAAATATGCGTCAATTTCTTTATCAAGAATAAGAGACTCTTCTTCATGATCAACTTCATCATCATCTTCCTCGGCAGACAATGGACTGATTATATCTTCTTCCTGAATAAGCTTAACTTCTAGCTTTTCTGGAGCTTTTTCTTCTTTTATATCCAAATCTACTTCTTCGTCCTGTAGAAGTTCTTTAAGCAAAGCATTTAGCTTATTTTTTTTTATTGCCACACTCTTTGTGCTGGTTTTTATAATATTAAAAGGTTTCTATACCACTAATCTTATAAATGAATTTTGTTTTCTCTAAATTATGGAAACACTCCTACCATTTGAAAAGATAAAAAGGGAAGTCATCACTAGGCATAAGTGCGAAACTGCTGAAAAGTATGGTCAAAATCCTGAAGAGAGAACTATTCAAGAAATACTAGATTACGGAATAATAAATATAGACAAACCAAAGGGACCGACATCTCATCAAGTAAGTGCATACGTTCAAAAAATACTTGGGGTCAATAAATCTGGACATTCTGGAACGTTAGATCCAAATGTAACTGGTGCTCTTCCAATTGCTGTTGGACGTGGAACTAGAATTGTACAATTACTTCTAACCGCAGGAAAAGAGTATATCACGTTAATGCATCTTCATAGAGAAATGCCAAAAGAAGAAATCGAAAAAACCTTGAACTCTTTTGTAGGAAAAATGAAACAATTGCCACCTATCAAGTCTGCGGTAAAAAGACAGTGGAGATATAGAAAAGTATATTATATTGAAATTCTTGAAATATTAGGACAGGATGTTCTTTTTAAAATTGGATGTCAAGCTGGAACATATATTAGAAAAATATGCCATGATATCGGTCAGAAGATGGGATGCGGTGCACATATGGCTGGTCTTCGTAGATCAAAGAGTGGGCCTTTTAGAGAAGACTCATTGTGTACATTACAGGATCTAACTGATGCATTTCATTATTACAAGCAAGATGGCAATGAGAAATATCTTCGTAAATTGATTCAACCTATTGAAAAAGCTGTTGACCACTTAGCGAAAGTATGGGTGATGGATACAACAGTAGACACACTCTGTCATGGCGCATCACTTGCAGCTCCAGGTATTGCAAAAGTTGAAACTGAAATACAGGCTGACGAGATGGTTGCAGTAATGACGCTTAAGAATGAATTGATTGGTTATGGTCTTACTAAAATGATTTCTCGTGAGATGGTAAGTGCTAAGAGAGGAATGGCAGTTGTAATAAAGAAAGTATTTATGCTTCCTGGAACTTATCCAAAGATGCAAAAGAAAGAATAAAAAAATTATTTGCAACAATTAAATGCCATGCTTCTTGTAAACATTAGTGCTGCCATTATTGTCACAACTACTCTTGACCAAGTTTCTGTAAATGTTGGAACCCATGTCAGAACAATTATAGCCACAGTCATTATTGATACGCACCATAATTTCTCACTTGGATTACATGTGTTTTTTGTAGCTTTTGCTTTCGCCTTCTTTTTTGTTTTTGCCATATAAGTTACCTCTTTTTGAGTAATTGGGTAATTTTTATATTTAAATGTTAGGTTTTGTGAGGCTGAACCGGAAGAATTGAATTTGGGTGGAGAAACCTGCAAGGTTTCG
>CAZYEG010000218.1:1783-2794 GCA_964646365.1 uncultured Methanosarcinales archaeon | reverse complement strand
CCCTGCAGTTATTCCGAAAGCTGCAACAGTTGGTTCTGAAGATCCATTTGCAATTTTCAAGAAAAAAGCAACTAAAATTTTAGTTAGTCTTGGCCTTGTTGAATGTAAAACTTATTACATTACAAATAAAGACAATCAAACAAAAAAAATGGAATTAGACATTCCTTTAGTAGAACTTGCAAATGCTCTTAATGCAGAATTTGATTCACTTTGTGCATGGCTTATTCCAAGCCTTATGGAAGTGCTTCAAAATAACAAACATCATGAATACCCACAAAACATATTCAATATTGGTGGAGTTTTCAAAAAAGATACATCAACAGAGACAGGAGTTTTGGAGCAAGAACGTCTTTCATGTGTTCTTTGTTCCGATGACACAGATTATACAAGAATTTTACAGACACTTGACTATCTTATGCGTATGATGGGTGCCGAATACACAATTGAAGAGACTGAACATCCTAGTTTTATACCTGGAAGAGTCGGTCGTGTAATTGTAAATGGTAAAAAAGTGGCGTATATAGGAGAAATTGCTCCACAGGTTTTAAGTAACTGGGAAATGGATATGCCAGTTGCAGCATTCGAATTAAATTTAACAGAATTATGGCAACTATTCAAATAGTTGACATGCTCAGAAATGTATAAACATTTCTGTTGTATTTGAGGTGATATAAATGGCAAAAGAAAGAGGAATTGGTTTTTATCTTGGTATAATACTTTTAGTGCTTGCAGTAATCAACTACCTACCGTTTTCAATAATTAAAGTAAGTTCACAGGTCTTTAATTTAGTAGCAATTGGTGCGGCGATATACCTAATCATAAAAGGATAATCATAATTTACAATAAGGGGGGGGATTTTATGAAAAAAATATTTTTTTTATTAATTCTAGTTTTATTTCTAACACCTACAGTTTTTGCAGAAGAAGAACAAACAGTTAATCCAATTTGGAAATGGATCAGGGAACATTTTGGGAGTGATACAGCCATGTTCGAGTGTGTAGTTGGTATCCC
>CAZYEG010000218.1:0-1773 GCA_964646365.1 uncultured Methanosarcinales archaeon | reverse complement strand
CGTAATCCATTTCGTTATTGCCTCCCTGACCACGATATGTTTGTCCCCAGAATGGCGAGCCCCACTCACAGTTAAACCAGTTTGCGGCAACATCGTCCTTGTCGGGAGCGTCAAAGAACCTAGGTATAAAGAATGCAATTCTTCAAAGGGTGCACACATATGTCAAATTTATCGTGGATATAGTGCAACAAAAACCCCAGAAGAAATGTGTGAATTTTGTGTAAAAAGAAGTAACCTTCTCAATAGATACGATGAAAAATGCATAGAGGTAGAAGTTAGAGACTCCTCATTTAAAGATGACAATTTTGATGTCGAAACACATTATGTAGAATTTGAAAAAATCATTCCAGAATCTATGGAAATCATTTCCACATATCCAGGAGAAATTAAGAACTCCGCATCAAAAGCAAACCTAATTGATGTTACTATTTGGCTTGCAAATCACGGCCTTTCACTTGATGAAAGCATGCCTAAAAAAATGATGACAGGCAAAGAAAGAGATTTACTTAATGCAATTAATGATAAATTTGCACAAAATGAAAAAAAACTTTCCCCATCAGAAGTATTCGGCTTATCATTAAAAATTAATGAGGGAGACGTTTACAAAGCTATGCTTTCTGCGCATAATCTTTTACGTGGTGCAGCTAGAGGTCAAGACGTTTATCCAGGTCAAGGTATGGCAGTTCAACGAATTCCAAAGTTATTTGAAAAACTCCAAGATATAAGAATTAGCAAACAGAATTCTGGTGATTGGTATCATCTTTATGGAACAGCAGTTCATGCATTAGCTTCAGACAATAGAGGCTTTTTTACAACCATAAAAGATTTTTTTACATTAACACCAATAAAAGATCCATCTTTAAAGAATCTTGCAGTATGGGGTGGAGGAAGCTTTATTCAACTTGCATCTAGTACAGCAAATTTGATTAATCCATTCCACAAGTGGATTACGGGAAATAGCGCAGGAGGTTCATTACTTCCAACACTATCAGTCTTATTTGAAGAAGGTGTTATTTCAGGAGATCTTTACAAAGACCCAATGGAAACCCAAATAGATTTGATTGGTGTCTCTTGGGGACAGAAGTTAAGTTCGATGGCAAATAGTTACTAATTTTTTTTTATTTTTACTATTTTATATATATTAATTCCAATCATGATAATCATAGCAATAAATAGTGGTATAACCAACATATTATATCCTATTGCGCCTTCTATGTCACCATGCATTAGTCTCTGCATTCCTCTTGTCAGGCCACACGCAGGGCATTGGCAATCAGCAAACAGTCCACTAGTTGGACACACTTTGAATAGTAAAGGCAACAATAAATGTCTAAATACACACTTAAATGGAGAATATGGTAAGATTCCAAATGGAGCTATCGCGAGTATAAACAGAATCATAGAAAGATTAAAAACAATGGCTCTTGGCGAGCCAAAGCTTAATATCTCAAAAAAAATATTTTTTAACTCTTTTACTTTCACTTGTCAACCCACTCAATGTCTTCGAACTTGTGTTTTGTAGCAATGAGAACTATGTCCACGATTGTCCATATTCCGCAGCCTCCAAACGTAACTAATTTTAAAATTCCAAGTCCAATTTGTCCCATCAAAAATCTATCAACTCCAAGAGAGCCGAAAAAGATGGACATCAGAAGGGTTAAGACCCAATTAACTTGTCTGGCCATATTTTATCACCAAGTACAATATTTAGAAAATGAGTATATAAAGTTTATTAAAAATAAGAAAAAAATTACTCCTTTTTTGGAGCTTCTG
>CAZYEG010000217.1:0-2802 GCA_964646365.1 uncultured Methanosarcinales archaeon | reverse complement strand
TAAAAGCCCAATTTTTCTCGTTCTGTCGCCGTAGGGCAAATTGAAACTAACATCGGGCTTATGCGAAGTTCGATTTCTCCTCGTGAGCAAATTTTTTCCTCGTAAATGAGGCAACCCACATTTACAGAGCTGAAAAAATTTGCGATAGAGCTGAGAAATCGAATTTGGGGAAAATGGGGAAATCGCTTGGCGATTTAGGCTATGCCGACCCATTTTCCCGTATAAGCCCTGTTAAATCCTTTGCCAGTTACGAGCAAACCTATCCAGTAACACATCTATAGAAAGTATCCGGTTCTTTATATTAACACATTAAGAAAAAGAAGAAATAGGTTTGCGGAGTTCTGGCAAACTTCGACCGAAGAGTAATTTTGAGTTCTATAAATTCGACCGTAGGGAGTGAATATGTCCGCAGGACTAAGGAGTCTGAGTGTTCTATCTAATGAGCTTTAGCGATACTTCAAGAACAAGAATCTAGGGGCTAATCTCTAATCAGTAAAAGAATAAAAGGCTGGGTACTTTAACCAATATTTACCTGTATCTTTTTGGATATATCATTAAACCATCCAGGTATTTTTAATCTTGCTACTAAACTCCATTTTGTTCTTCTGGACATACCCCCAAAAGATTGGGCAACATCTAATACTTTCCCCAAAGTTCCACCTACATTCATTTTTTTCTGTTCCATGACATTAGCAGGAATTAATATCCTAAATGGAACAACCATAGGCTGGGCTTTATATTCACCTTGGCCACCCAATGGCTGGCTAAAATCATATATTCTTTGCCAATATCTCGATCTATTTGTACCAAATCCTCTAGAAACTAGTTGGTCACCAATTAGTCTTACTGTAAATTCTTCAGCGTTTACATCCTTTTTTAACTCAAGATTTACAGTACCTTGGATATATTCACCCGGCTTATAATTATATTTTTGGAGTTGGATTTGAATTTTGCCTTTTGAGCCAAACATTTTACTTTTCCTCTTTTTTGTATATCTTCAATTTTATATTATCTGCTTGAATATTAGTTGTGTCATCTTCATCAATCTTTAATATATATTTGCCTGTTGTTGGTACAATACTAAATAGGGTTCTTTCTGAGTTTGCATGTAAAGATGTTGTTCTTCTATTCCTAGTGTTACTTCTTGATCCCGAATCGCTATTCCTAATATCAAAACTACTTGTTTCAGAGCTACCATCTGGGCTTATTAGTTCGGTAAAGAACCTTCCCTGAGTTATACTTCTTGATTTTCTATATGATATCTGCATATTTATCTTATGTTCTAAAGTATCCTCTGTAAGCTCAAACTCAAAAACAGTAGATTTGGTATATGGTTTTTCATCTTCATAAATAAGGGTGCCATACAACATCTTGGTTATAAAGCAACCAGATAATATTAATGGGATAGTAAAAAGTAGAATAAAAAGGAATGATTTTTTAATGTTTTTAGTCATTTTTAATAACTCTTAAATCTACTCAATGCGTCATCAATAACTTCTTTTTTCCATCCATCTTTTTTTAAATAATTTGATATCTGAGCATTTGTATATCCTTGACTCTTGTATTGTTGTATGTGTGGAATTAATTGATTTACCATTGATGTTTGTGTTTGCTGAGGTTTTGCATTTTGTCCTGATGATTTATGCAATAAATAATGAGTTACTTCTTGCCTATATTGCGGAACAATTTTCATAGGCATTGTAAGTGAAACATAAAATAATGTAAAATAGACAGTTTTAGTCATATCAACAAACACTTTTATTAGAATATTTATTCCTATCATCAAGATAACAATTATAACTAAAGGTATCCATGTTTTAAAGAAAAACCATACTGCTCCACCAACAAGCATAAACAGAACCATAAAGCCAGTAATATATCCTCTGATCATATCTCCAGCAAAATCAAATCCAAAAACACCAGCAAGAGCTCCAGGAACATTATTTTTTAGATTTTTAATCTCTGGAAGGACCTGACCAACATTTTTTTCTTGTATAATAGAAGCAGGGAGTAAATAGTGACTTATCAAATCCCAACCTTCTTCAACAACTTTTCCAGCTAAAAACATTAAGATATTGAGAATTGCCCATAGGCCACCTCTCCCTGTGCCTTGCTTTAATTTTTTAGCTAATGCTGTTAACAAAATATCGAATAAGCCTAGAATGAATATATCTCCTTTATTTTGATTTGCTCTTACTAATCCATCTTTATATGTGATTTTTTTTCCTGTAAATGTATGATATACTATCCAGCATTGAGCTGCTCGGTAATACATTTTAATAAAAGGAAATATGGGGATTAGTAACATAGCAAAGAATATAGCCACATAAACAGATACGATTTGAACAACGCCTTCTGTGAATATGGCAGTAATAATACTTGCAATCACAAAAAGATAGAATATTGTTCCAATCCAAAGCTGAGTAATTGTTGGTCTAAAACAAGCAGGATTTTTTCCCATCACAACAAAAGTATTCTTTATTAGTTGACCAGTATCTTTTAGGCTATCAAAAAATCCCATTTTATTATACTTTTATAAAACTAATATATAAAGTTTGCTTTTTTGAATTTTTCAAAGTGCCCAGCCTATTTACTAAAACATTTAAAGAGATTAGCCCCCTTCCAAATTATCAATTTCTCGACGAAGTCGAGGCTATATGTGCGTAGCACCTCAGACTCCTTTTTATAATATTAGAACTCAAAATTATTGGATTTAACATTGGGCTTAAGGGAAGTTTTTGCGAAGCAAAAATTTGGGAGAGCGAAGTGCAACGAGCGAACCCTTTAAGCCCTGTTAAATCC
>CAZYEG010000216.1:0-2804 GCA_964646365.1 uncultured Methanosarcinales archaeon | reverse complement strand
AATAAACAATATCTTTAACCTAAGCTACAACAAGCTGATTAAAGCAACAAAATGAAAACAAAACACCTATCTGGACCAAGAATCAGTGGGCCATTTAAATACATCAAAATAAACAACGTTAGTGAGTACAAAGAAGGATTTAATTGTATTGTTGTTGAATTTTTAAACCCTGATTACAGTCTGCTATTTGGCAAAATTGACTTGATCATGACAAAAGAAGGATCAAAACTATCTCATCTTTCATTAATTGCAATGGAATATGGAAAAAGCATCATTCAAGTTGAAAACATTAATAAATTTAAAAAAACTGGGGTAATAGATGTTGGTAATGAAAAAATTGAAATCAATTAGATGGATGTTGATTATAACCATGATTCCATTTGTAGAAGCATATTTATCTCCATCAACAATCCAAATTCTAAGCGGAGCCGTCGGCGGATGGCTCCAAGCAATTATTGTATTTCTTATTACTTTTATTGTTACACTTGGTTTAAAGATAAAAAAGAAGAGAACAAAGAAAATATTTATTGCATTAGGCATTATTCTACTCATAATCGTAAGTATCATCGTTTTCTATAGATATAATAAAATCTCTAAAATTAACAAAAAAACCATAAACGTTGAGGATATTTCAAAATTGAATGCTATTGAACTTGAAGATTATGAAATAATTTTTGATGAAAATTTTGCAAAAGAAAGAAAATTGGATATTGATGACATTAAACCTGAAGATTATGAAGAATATAGAATTATAGTTTTGGCATGGCATCTTCAAAATGAATTCAAGATTAAAGATGCCCTGTATATGGACTTCATCACACTTTGGGAAAGCATCAGACAAGATTTATTTGTAGATACTAAAATAAAAAGCATAAATATTTCAAAAGAATCAAAAATAATCTTGTTTTGCAATCATGGTTGGGCAAGTCAAATTGTAGCATATAAATTGTACGAATTAGGATATGATGCCTATTATTCTTCATTTAATGATATATCAAACAGCCAGTACTTAGAACACACACAGATGGACATCAAAGGACATTCTCCGATATTAATAAAAGAAACAAAAATTAATGAAATAAATAAAGGGGATTATACCTATTTTTTATTCAATATTCAAGAAGAATATACTGTTTGCAATAACAACATTGAAATTTTCAAAAGTATACAACCAATTGAAGCCTCAAGGTTTGGGAAAATAACATTAAATACAATGTGTGAAAATATTAAAATCGGTGAAATAACACAATTAGACCACAAAAAGTTACTATGCTTTTCTGATCTACATTGCTTACTAAGCCAACACTTTATTGCTCATATCGGGAAAAGTAAAAAAATTAATACAATATATAGACTAAAATGAGATTTAAATCAATAATCATAGCATTTTTCATACTATCAGCTAATTTTGTAGAAGCATTTTTCTCACCACAGACACTAAGTAATGTGGCATCAGGAATGGGATCATTCCTACAAATAATTTTTATAACAATAATTACCTTTCTAATTACTTTTTCAAAAAAAATCTGGAGAGTCAAACATAGAAAAAAAGCTATATATTTTTTAATTACTTTACTCATTATTTATTCTATTTTTATAACAATAATACAAATAAAAAACGCCAATCACACCTCACTATCCAACGATATGTTATTCCTATATGAACACCAAGATTTTGACAACTTAAACAACTTTAACAGACGTATTAACTTAAATGAATTAGATGAAAAAGAATACAACTCTTTTACAAAAATTAATACAATGCCAATGGCTGTTGTTGGCCTAAAAGGCACAAAATTAAATATTTCTTTATTAATGTTAAGAGAATCATTTAGATATAACATAACGGAAACCTGGCTACGCTTCAACGGAATCAGTAAAAATAACAAGATACTTCTTTATTGTAATAATGGGTATACATCTAAAGCACTTTCATATTATCTAAATGGCTTGGGATATAACTCATATTACTCCGGTATAAGTCATTTAGAAAATTTAAACTATCTAAACAGCAAAATAAATACAACAAAAAAAGTATCCATACACAACTTAAAGGCAGATGAACTTAATAAAGACCAAAAATACATATTTTTCCTTTACGGCTTTGAGGAGTTTGGTAATTTTGATAATTCTCCAATTTGTAGCTATATAAAATCAAACAACATTGACATCAAATTAATAAAAACTCCATTTTACCAAGGAATACATACTCCATGCAATCTTGATGTTTTAGATAATATACCTTCTTATAGCTTTAAAATATTGTGTCATTCTAACTTACAATGCCTATTTACACAAGATTCCATTATAAAAGAAAAACTTCCAACCGACAACATATATAAAATAATTAAGTAAACTTTAAATATATAATATACGTTATTCATATAATGGGGATAAAAGATTTTTTTGTTAGTATTTTTGAAGAATCTGAAAGCGAATTAAAAGAAGAACTAGCAGATCAAAAAGACCTTCTTAAAGACCTAAATAAGCGTCTTAAAAAAAACTCTAAAAAGAAAAAAGGATTTAGTAAAATTGTATCATTCTTTGAAGAAAGTCCAAAAGAATTAAAGGAAGATATTAAAGAAACAGAAAAATCAATTAAAAACATTGAAAAAAAACTCAAAGAGAAAAAAAAGAAAAAAACTCCACCCAAAAAGAAGAAAAAAATTAACAAAAAACCAATAATCATAACTCTTCTAATAATTGCACTTCTCATTGCTGCTTTTTTTATAGGAAAGCATACTTATTATACACTTAAAAATACATGCTATGAACTTGATGGAGAAGGATCTGCAAGCATAGGT
>CAZYEG010000215.1:0-2805 GCA_964646365.1 uncultured Methanosarcinales archaeon | reverse complement strand
TAATTCTTTTAACTCTATCCGTTGCGGTAGTTACAGGAATATCTAATTCACGAGCAATCTCACTCATGTTAACTTTTTTACCGGACCTTATGATCTTGATTATCTCTTTTTCGTTTTGTTTCATTTTTTTATACCTTTAATGAAAAAATGAAGCTCAAAAATCTGTGATTTTTTTTGTTTCATTTTTTTTGTATAGCTCCCGCTAGTTTATTTTTATTCGGAATATTTTGGAAAGCGAACGTGCTTTCTACAACTTAGTATGTGAAATTCACATATATATCTTTTCGATATATTTGATATATTGATATATCATTTAGAAAGATTTTTATATCTGTTCAACCATCCGAACTCTATGAGGCGTAAAGTGATTAAGCAGGGTAATGGGACACTGACCATAACACTGCCAAAAGAATGGACAAAGAAAGTAGGGCTAAAAGGAGGACAGGATATAGAAGTTGTTGAAAATCATGATCAAATAGTGATTTCCAAGAAATTTAAAAGAGAATTAGGGAGAATTGAACTTGACATCTCTGATTTTGATTATGCATCTATAGGGAAAATGCTTCGTTCTGTATATAAACTTGGTTATGAGGAGATATATCTACATTTTAATAATACATTGACTAAAGAGCAGAAAACAAACAAATTAAAACCTGTTTCTATGAAGATTAATCACGAGGTAAATACTCTGCTTGGATGTGAGATTATTGAACAGACTAAAAACTCATGTTTAATAAAGGATTATTCTAACGCGTCTACAGATGAATTTGATACAATATTAAAAAAAGTTTTCATAATGATGCTAAATTATAATAATGAATTTATTGAGCAAACAAAAACAATAGATAAAGAAATGCTTGCAACAATGAGAGGAAAGCATTTTAATATTTCAAAATTTTTGTTTTATTCTCTTAGGATATTGAATAAAGTTGGTTATAAGGACAATGCTAAATTACCTATACTTTATCACACAGTTGCATCTTTTGATAATATACTTGATATAGTTAAATATGCTGCTGCAAACTTATTAGAATTTAAACAAAAACAATTAAGAAAAGAGACATTAAACATTATTACAAGAATATTGTCAGAATTTAGAAGGTACTATGATTATTTCTATAAGCCAACGCATGACAAGGTTGTCAGTTTCGGTGTAAATCGTTGGGAAATTATTCGAAGTGTGAATAAGATATACAAGACGAATATGCCGAGAAATGAGTTATTATTAATATCAGACCTTAGATATATACACGAGCTTCTTTATGATTTATTTGAAGCAAAGATGAGTTTGATATGTTAAATGCTGATCTCATCCAAAGCGCACCTGAGATTATACAATTGCTTATTATCGACAGCGTATTCTTCAATGCCCATAATTTTATCTAACTTTAGTTTTGCTTCTAGAAGATGATATCTTGCTCTATTCGCATTTATTCTTGTATCCTTCTCTGTTACTACTTCTCCACTTTTTTGGGAATACCATCCGACATATCTTAAATGTACATGTAATGCTGCAAAATCATACCGTTTCTCGTGCTCTATTTTTACTGTATCATCATCAATATCAAAACCTCTAGTTCTAAAATAAAATTCTTTTTGGTTTTGTTCTTCATTAGGTGAAAGATATCTATTGTCAACTGCATACCTTCTTGCAGCCTCTCTTTTTTCAGGTGCATCATTTACGGTGTAATCCATATCTGTATTCCATGTCTCTAACTCTAGACCATATCTAAATAATTTTACAATATCCATTTCTCCAAGAAGAAGATCTCTATATTCAAAGTCAACATGTGTAATCTTACCATCTTCATCTAAGATATTTCTTGGATTACAATCTTTAAAATATACTGGATCATCCATTGATGCACCAACTAAAACATCACTTACACAAGCATAACTGTCAATAATTTTTTGTGTAGTAGAATCATTAATGCCACCTTTCTTTAATCTTTCTCTCAAGTCATCAAAAAAGTATCTACTATCACTATCTAATATAGGATTAAGATCAAGTCCTTTTTGTTCTGCAATCTGTGGAACTTCTGCCTGAATTGCTGCAAGTTGTTCAATTGCAGATCTGAAATGTTCTTTTCTTTGATCGTGATCAAGTCCATCATTTAGGCACTGATAAAGGCTTTCACCATTAAAGAAAGTAAGCATATTTACAAAGTATCCTCTGATATTAGAATTTGACAAGCAATTAGCGGCATTAATAGTGCCATTTTGTGCTTCAACAAGTCCCTCAAGAATTCCTCTTTCGAACTCGAATCCGGATTCACTATCAGGAAGATCTTTATCATAAAGCTTAACAAATGTTGTAATTCTTCCACGGTCTGCAAGATCAACTTCCATAATGTATGTAGGATTTTTTGATATTGTTTTTACGGCCCATTCATGTACTGGAATTTTTTCATGGCTAAAGTGTTGCAAGAATGATTCAATTCTTTCATATTGTTCTTCATCAAGTTCTCCTTTTCTGTTAAGATTATTAATATCTAAAAGGTCTCTTTTTAATACTTCATATCTTCTTCTTCCAATTTTTATCTTAAGGGCATTTCTTCTAAGAATTTTTTCCAATTTTTCTGCAGGTGTACGTTTATCAGGTTTCCCAAAGACGTAGTCAAATCTTTCATTGATTCCAAGAGTAACATCAGAGATAGTTCCATGTTCTCTAATCTGTTCATCATGAAATAAATATTCAAAAACTATACTAAGTTCTGTTCCATACTGTAAACATCTGTTCAAATATGCACTGGCAACACCCTCATCAATAATTGATTTATGTTTGCCATGCCACTCAATAGCTTG
>CAZYEG010000214.1:0-2811 GCA_964646365.1 uncultured Methanosarcinales archaeon | reverse complement strand
AGGTATAACTCCAATAATATTATTATCGTCAATCGCTAGGACAGCTGACATATTATTCTCTATCCATGTTTCAGCTGATCGTGATGTATGATCAGATCTCTCTATTAGTGAAAGAACTTCAAATAAATCATTTTTACTATATTCTCTAACGATCATTTTAATATTAAAACTGAATTTTACAAAGTTTATTCTGAAAGGTACTAAATGATTAGATAATTATTTAATAACTAAAATAAGAACAAACCATAATAGACATATTCATTACACTAGTGATTTTGTTAACATTTTATAGACTAGCTTTTTTATTTTATTATTCACGTTCACTTAATCAAACACCGCATTTATCACATGGAATTAATCTAATTCGCTCATCATTAATATGCATATTTCTCATTTTATTCATATTATCTCCCAACCATATATTTTTGATTGATGAATCTGGGAATTTTCCAGGAGAAAGCATACTTTTATAATCTTCATCGCACGGGTTTACAACTCCATTATGCCAAATATTAAGCCTTTCCCATAAAAAGTCACATGGTTCATGGTGACTGGCAACAACATTACTATATGTATTTACTCTTTCCTGTGGTCTAACTAGGACAACAACATCAACAATTTTTGACCAAAACTCATTAAATCTATCTGCATCTTGTTCATCTAGAAACTTTACACCAGACACACGGATCTCAGCTTTAGAATCAGGATAATATTTTTCTCTAATCTTTACTGTTTTTTTGATGTTAGATAGCACTATATCAAAGTCACCCCGAACTCTAATTCTTTCATAAAGATCTTTATCACATGCATCAATAGAAAACTGAATAATATTTATTCCAGCGTTAAATACTCCGTGTATATCTTCACTTGTCATCTTTGTTCCATTTGTAACAAGTTTGATATCAAAGAAAGTATTTTTATTGCTAGCATATTCAAGAAACTTAACTAGGTTTTTATTTAAAAATGGCTCCCCTCTAGTTCCTAGAGTAAGTGCATACACACCAATATCAGATGTTTCATCTATAATTTTCTTAAATAAATCTAGGCTCATCTCCCCCATATGCTCTTTTGATCTAAATGATTTGTCTTGTTGAAAACACATGATACATCTCAAGTTACACACAGAAGTAGGCTCTATAATTAAATGTAATGGAGCGCTAGCAACAATCCTCTCCTTAGGATAAATCTTAAACTTATATCTATATATTAGATATTTAGCTACACAATTAGGAGTATTATTCTTAATAAAATGAGTCTCTTGTGGGGTACACGTGAATGGCAAGGAAGAATTATTGCTCAATGATAGAATTATGGTATCTAAAATTTCTTGGTCTTCTTTACTCAATATTAAGTCTTTATTTATTAATGCTAAGTCTTCATGTGAAATAAAGTTAGAATCATCTAAGGTAAGAAATGTTGCTTTATGCCCATGCAGACCACTTTTGTCATTTATTTTCTTAATCTTGCCGCTCATAATATTGCTATATATTCACTTAATCAGTTGATTCATATTCAGAAATCGCATTCTTCAAATGATCATAAAAAACACTCATTTCTGACATAGTTCCTATAGTAATAAGCATATACTTTGATAGCATACCCCCTAACTCTCCTTTTACATATATTTTACGATCAAATAGATAAGAAGTAATAAATTCACATTTATCGCTAGTTACAAGATCAATTAATAAAAAATTCCCATAACTTCCTTTACTATAAATTCCTATATCTTTCAACTTGCTCCTAATACGATCTCTAGCAATTATTACATTGTTGTTATAATCGGTAACTACATTGTGGTTATCCATAAAGTAGCTTGCAACCAACATACTTAGTGAATTGGTTTCATACGCATTCCTATTTGAAGATAACACTTGAATATTATCCCCTGAAGAAATTAAATATCCCAACCTAATTGAAGGAAGACCATAGCCCTTAGAAAAACCTTGAAGAATTATTATATTGTCATATTTTTCAACAAGCCCCTTTGCACTTTCACTTCCAAACATATGGTATGCCTCATCTATAACAATATATGTCTGAGAATGTGAAGCTACCATACATAAATCATCTATTTCACTAACTGTAAGACACGATTCAATCGGTTGATTAGGATTTGGGATAAATAATATACGTGGATTTTGTTCAAGGAATTTGTATATTTTATCAAGATCTAAAGATAAATCTTTATTGTATTCAATTTTTGTTAACTCTGTATTATATATCTCGGAATACACGTTATACATTGCATAAGTTGGGGAAAGTACCCCTATACTATCACCTGGTATAGTTAAAACATCCCAAATAGTCTTAATTCCTCCATCTATACCATTGGTAATGAGCAGTTCACTAACTTTAATTTCAAGATGTTCCGCTAACTTACCTGAAAATGACCCAACATCTGGATAGATCGATAATACATCATCACTTAAATTATTAAATATAGATTTGATAGTATTTTGTGGCCAGCGACCAACTTTTTCATTCCTGTTAAGACGTAAACCATTAATCAAGTCTCTTTTTTCTGGAATTCGTTTCCTAACAATATTTTTCAAATGATCGTTATCATTCATCTTAATACTCTCAATAATTTTATATCAAAATCCCTTCTGAACAAAAAAGTAACAAATACCTGCCCCTTATATTTACCTAATAACAATATTATTTATTACTAGAAATATCTTCAACAAGATCTAGAATACCTTGACCTATATCTATAAATTCTTCTGGCACAAGTTTTTTTGCCTGTTTGGGGGTATATCTATATGGTGTCAACTTATAATGACCAGAGTTTATATGTGAATCGTTGTA
>CAZYEG010000213.1:0-2815 GCA_964646365.1 uncultured Methanosarcinales archaeon | reverse complement strand
GGGCTAAAGAGCGTCATGATCCATCCTTTTACCGATGGTAGAGACGCGCCAATTACGGACGGATTAAAACACATAAAAAAACTCCAGAAAAAGATTGATGAACTTGGTATTGGACAAATCGCAACAATTTCCGGAAGATACTACTCTATGGATCGAGACCAACGTTGGGAACGAACAAAAAAAGCATACGATTGCATTGTAAATGCAGAAAGTGAAGAAGTTTTTGAAGACATAATCAAGACTGTTGAAGAATGCTACAAAAATAAAGAGACTGACGAATTCATCAAACCAAAAAAACTTTCCAATTACGAAGGTATCAAACAAAAAGATAGCGTATTTTTCTTTAACTTTAGAACAGACAGAACAAGACAGCTTACAAAAGCAATTGTTGAAAAAGAATTTGAGGGATGGGATAGATCACCACTTGACGTCTATTATCTAGCCATGACCGAATTCTATAAACCGATGAACGCGCACGTCATCTTTAAAGACATAAAACTAGACAATCTATTAGGTCCAGTCATATCTGACGCAGGACTCCACCAATTAAGGATAAGCGAAACTGAAAAATACGCACACGTTACATTTTTCTTTAATGGACAAGTTGAAAAACCTGCAAAAAACGAAGAACGAGCACTTGTTCATTCACCAAAGGTTGCCACTTACGATCTTCAACCAGAAATGAGCGTATTTGAAATCTCTAAGAAACTCACTGAAGAGATAAACAAAAACAAATACGAATTCATTGTAACAAATCTTGTCAATGGAGACTTGGTTGGTCATACTGGAATTACTGACGCCTGCCACAAAGCCGTCACATCAGTTGACAAAGCACTCCACGAAATAGTTGAAGCTGGACTAAAAAACGATTACACAATCCTTGTCTTTGCAGATCACGGAAACATCGAAGACCAAACTGCAGAATGGAGAACTTCTCACACAATTAATCCAGTTCCTTTAATACTTATTTCAAATGAATTAAAAAACGCAGAATTAAAGTCAAGACTTGGTCTTAAAGACATCGCACCAACTGTTCTTGATATTTTAGAAATAAAACAGCCAGTTGAAATGACTGGGGAAACTATAATCGAGGCATAAAATGTTTGCAAAAAAAGAACCCGTACAAAAAATAATTAATCGTATTAGACTTGCAACAACAATGGGACTAGATTTCATACAACAAGGTGGCGCGGCTGCTACTCATGCAAAAGAAAAATTCGAAGAAATATTAAGACTCATTAATGAACTTTGTGACGAACGCGGTAGAATCAAAAGAGAACATCTACACGAAATTGATGATACCATACTAGAACTTCAAGAATTAAAAAAACAAATAGTTTAAAGGTGATCTAAATGGAAAAAGAAGACAAAAAAAAATCCAAAATGACCAAGAAAGAATCTGGCGCTGAACCACTACCTGAAGAAGATGGTGGCGAAGACATAGACGTTGAATAAAATTTTAAGAATTAATTATTTGTACAATCATGATGAAAATGTGGATGCTTTTTCATATCCATTTTTCTCTTTATTCTTCCATAGTGCTTATTAAGCCCATAAAATATTATTGTTAAAATAAATATCGAAGGAAGGGTTAGCAATATAGAATACTCCATCCTTTGTCCAAAGAAGAGTGGAAGAGATATAAGAAATATGCCAAAACTCTTACCAACAAGCCAAGATATCATTGAATGTTTTACTGAATGATATATCTTGTTATGATCTTTTTCATGATTACATTCATGATACCAAAAAAGTGTACGTAAAGGTCCGAACCCAGAATTGAATATCTCAAATAATGATTTGGATATCACAACTCCAATTACACCAAAAATATAGGGAAAAATGACATTGACACAACCGACAATGACATAAAAATACCTGTAAACACTATTAATGGAATCATCTTCATTTTTTTATCAAACAAATATCCTGTCCCAAGAGAAAAGAAAGATTCAATAATACCCACAAGAAATAAAATAACTCCTAATTCTATTATATTTTCCGTCAAGAAATAAATAATTAGTGGCCACGAATAACTTATCAATCCATTAGGAATTCCAGCCAAAAACTGTATTTTACATGCATTGAAGTTTATTTTCTTAATAGGTTTAATCTTCTTTACAACAAAATAATTAGAATCAATCATTGAAAGCGGTATTATACTAAGAAGCATAAATACAATTACAAAGAAAAAAAATGCATTATTTCCAAAAAATGAAAGAATCAAAGCACCAATTAATGGATTGATTGTTCCAACAACAACACTAATCATTTTCTTCATTGCCACCCAAAGCCCTTTATGATGAGTCTTTGCTGTTGCAAACGTAATATGAAACGGCAACCAATACAGCACATTATCAAGTGCACCAAAAAAGAGAAACAAAAATACCCATATTGGAGTCAATTGTATGTTTAATAGAATAAAAAAATACACCAAATAGGTAAGATTCCCTAAAATCAGCATTTTTTTAACGCCCAACCTACTCATAAGGAAGTCTGAAAGAAGATATGATCCCGCTCTGCAAAGAAATCTTAAACTCAAAAGAAATATCACATAAAGAAGTGGAACACCATGCCTAAGAAGAATTATACTTATAAAAATATTGATCATTTCCGATGATATCTTCATGAAGAAATGATTTGTCAATAAATCTAGTAGATTTTTATTAGGTGTTCTCTTTATTTTAAATAACATCATCAAAATAATTATATGTTGCCTTTAAAAATTTTGTTAAAAACGCCGTGGTCCAGATTTGAACTGGAATTCCCAGAGGAACGAAGGTTCGAGCTTCGCGCAGTACCAGATTGAGCCACC
>CAZYEG010000212.1:0-2827 GCA_964646365.1 uncultured Methanosarcinales archaeon | reverse complement strand
GCAATTATTAAATATGATTGTTAATCATAACGGTACAGGTGCGTAATATGAAACGAATTATTTTTTTACTCCTTATACTTCTTGTTGCATGTAGTAAGAATGTAGAAATTGCTAATCCTGCATCTGTTTATTGTGAAGATATGGGGGGCAAATTAGAATTGAAAGATTCTGTTGGTCTTTGCATATTGAAAGATGGCACAGTTTGTGAAGAATGGGAATATTATAGAGGAGTATGCCCCCAGGATGGTTCTCAAAATAGCGCATTTGATTCTGTAAAAGATAAAGAGCCTGATAGTGAAGGCTTAATGAAAAATCTTGTCAAATAAAATCATTTTAATCTCAATTCACAAATTGAAACTTCTCCTTGTTGTAAACCAGTAGTTATCGAAAATTCATGTTGAACCACTTTATAATCATGTTTTGGCGCTTGCACTCCAGGATCATTTATTTCTCCAACCATATGAAAATACGGCATTATTATCACACCATTTTTTTTAAGATATTTTTTAGCTTCTTCCAAGAAAGTATGTATCAATTGATCTTCGATACAAAGTTTTTCAGAAAAATTTGGTTTTGTTAAATTATCTATACTACCAAAAGCGAAAAAAGGGTGGTTAAACACGATAATATCAAAGTCATCTGTAATTTTTTCAAATAAATTACCTTGGACAATTATTGATTTCTCTTCAATATGAAAATCAGCAACGTTCAATAGTGTATTCTTTATAGCTCCTTCTGAGATGTCAGAAAAGACAACTTTATTTGCTCCATAAAGTCCCATAATAACCCCTTGAATACCTGTCCCACAACCCATATCTAATGCAGATTTGTCATTATATAATTCATTATTGGAGAACAACCATTTTGCAAGATGTCCAGAAGTCATCAGGTTAACACGCATTTGTCCTTTGTTGATGTTAAAATTTCTCAGCATATAGCCTTCAGACAATTCAATATCTACTTGATAATCTTCATGCTTATGAGCATCTTTTTGTTTCATTAATTGTTTAATTAATTCATCACTTAATTGCATCTTTGTAGAACATAAATGAATAATACTTTATAAAAATGGCTCTAAAACTAATAACATCTATCTCTAAAAAATTTAAAAGAAAAAAAAGGGTGACAGCTTTCCAAATTTCCCGCTCTTAAAAGCAGTACACAAAGGAACGGAGGCTCGCTTGACTTCCGTGTTCGAAATGGGTACGGGTAGGACCAAGCCCCTATGGCCGTCTAATAAGAAGGAATCTGGGAGTGTTTATAAAGATTGCGCTATGAATGTGTAGAATTGACACAAAAAACATGCAAAAAATAGAAATAAGCGTAAATCCACTCTAGAACAACAATATTTATATATTCTCTACTCAGAACTTCTACTTATGAAAATCACAATTTTTGGAGTCGGATATGTTGGTCTTGTCGTCGGTACATGTCTCGCGAGTATGGGAAACGATGTTAAATGTATTGATACTGATAAAAAGAAAGTTGATATGTTAAATGCTGGTAAAATACCAATCTTTGAACCTGGATTAAAAGAGATGGTTGAGCTTAATTCTAAAGAAGGTCGGCTTATTTTTAGTACTGACGAAAAGATGGGTATTGAGCATGCAGATGTATTATTTGTCGCTGTTGGAACACCAAGTGACGAGAACGGAAAAGCAGATTTAAAATATGTCAGACAGGTTGCAGCAAGTATTGGCAAATATATGAAAGATTACATGGTTATTGTCGATAAAAGCACAGTCCCTGTTGGCACTGCAGATATGGTTCAAAAAACAATCAAAGAGAATCAACCAACGCCAATAGAATTTGATATGTGTTCTAATCCAGAATTCCTTAGAGAGGGAGAAGCATTAAAAGATTTCATGAATCCTGACAGGATTGTAGTCGGAACACAAACCAAAAAAGCAGAAGAGATTATGAACAAACTTTATGCAGGTATTGCAAGGACAGATAAACCAATAGTCCATACTGATGTAAAGACTGCTGAAATGATCAAGTATGCAGCAAATGCTATGCTTGCAACAAGAATATCATTTATGAATACTCTTGCGCCACTTTGTGAAAAAGTTGGAGCTGATGTAAAAAAGATTGCACGAGGAATTGGTCTTGATAATAGAATTGGACCAAGATTTTTACAGGCAGGTGCTGGTTATGGAGGATCATGTTTTCCAAAAGATGTAAGAGCAATTGTTGAAACATTAAGAGAAAATGGTTGTGATGCATCACTTCTTGAATCGGTTGATAACATAAATGAGAATCAGAAAAAATCATTATTACCAAAAATAAAGACAGTTTTGCCAGATTTAAAAGATAAAAAAATCGCCATATGGGGGCTAGCATTCAAGCCAAAGACAGACGATATGCGTGAAGCACCTTCACTAGTATTGATTCAACAGCTTGTTGATGAAGGAGCAGATGTAATTGCATTTGATCCGGTTGCTGAGGAAAACACAAAAATAATTTTTCCAGAGATTAAATATGGGAACACTCCTTATGAGACAATTAAAGATTGCGATGCACTTGTCATAGTTACCGAATGGGATGAATTTAGACTGCTTGATCTTGAAGCTGTAAAGACCTTATTGAAACAGCCAATTATTATCGACGGTAGAAACATTTACAACAAAGATGAAATGATAAAGAACGGTTTCAAATATATTAGCGTTGGAAGATGAAGGCAATAATTCTATGTGCAGGATATGCAACTCGTCTTTATCCAATTACAAAGAATTTTCCAAAACCATTGCTCAGTCTTGCAGGAAAAGAAATTCTATCATATCTCGTTGACAAAATAAAGCAAATAGATATTATTGACGAGATATAT
>CAZYEG010000211.1:0-2836 GCA_964646365.1 uncultured Methanosarcinales archaeon | reverse complement strand
AAGAACTATTAAAAAATCTAGATATGATACCGCCTGAGAAAGCTATAGGCTGCACTCTAATAGATACATGCGCTTTCATACATGTGTTTGAGCATCATGAGAAGATCATTGATTTCAAAACTTCACTAAAGAACGATAGATATGCAATGACTTCTTTTAATATTGAAGAGCTAATGCATGTCGAGCATAAACTCGGCAAAAAAGTAAAAGAAAGCATAAGAAAATTTCTCAAAGAAAAAGAAGATCTAGAAATTGTACAGATAGATGTTCATCCAGGAGACAAAGAAAGTGAAAGATTATATGTTGAGAACATTAATCCAGAATTGATCCATATAATGCACGAAGACATGAGTGATGGTGTGCTTTTTGCAACTGCACTCAAGATAAAAGGTAATATCGTTACAAGAGATAAGCATCATCTATACAATCAGATTGCAGAGAGATTTGCAAATGAGCATAATATAGATATAAGGAATAAGATATGATGAAATGTTTTCTTAAGTATAGCTTTTTGTGTAATTTGTAAAAAGTCAAGCTTGCACAGCGAATCATATATTTTTCTCCTGATGAAGAAAAATATCGCCTCAATTGGCAAAGCTGACTTTTTATTTAGAGTTATTCTTAAAAAACTTGATAAATTCCAAGTTTTTACTTAGTTTTAAAATGAGAGATAAGACTGCTTTTGTGTTAATTGATATTCAGGAAAAGTTTATACCTGTCATAAACAAGATAGACAAGGTCATAAAAAACAGCAAGATCCTGATAAAAGGAGCAGAGATTCTAGGAATACCTTTGATAGTAACAGAACAATATCCAAAAGGCCTTGGAAACACAATAAAAGAGATAGAACTCCCTCCTAATACAGAAATTATAGAGAAGCTAAATTTCAATTGCTTAGATTGTGATGATTTTGTCGATGAACTTAAGAAATTTGAATCATTAGTGATATTTGGAATAGAGTCACATGTATGCGTGCTTCAGACTGCACTTGCTGCAAAAAAAGAAGGAATCAAAGTTTATGCAGTTGCTGACGCTATATCATCAAGAACAGAAGAAAATAAACAATTGGCAATCGATCGAATGAGACAGCATGGTATTGAAATTGTTTCAACAGAAATGATATTATTTGAACTTCTAGAAAAAGCTGGTACTGAAGAATTCAAGAGTATAAGCGCATTGATAAGGTGACGAACTCATTATCTGGTTCATCACGAGAGGTTTCTATACCATCAAGGATTGAATCTGTATGAACTTTCATCTCCTGCATAGATCCTTCATCAGGAGCACCAAGAGTTATCCAATAACCATTGTCACCAAAAGCCTTCAAAGATTGTGCATTAAAATAAGTTTGTGATACAAGATGTTGCTTTTTGTTGACTAATTCTTGAAACATCAACTTACGTACTTCTTCAGGAGCATCAATTGAACGAATAAGAGTCGATAGTTCATCGAATTGATCCCTGTATTGATCCTGCCTTTCTCTTTCTTGCTCTGTACGTTCATCTGTAGACCATAAAGGATGTGAGTATATTCTGAAATTATTAACCTCACCATGATCGCCTTTGATGTGCTCAAGCTCCTTCTTCAGATTCTTACGTTCAACAACATTGTTAAGAATATCAATAACATCACTTGCAAAAAACATAGGTCCCTGAAAGATTTTTGCAGCATTATACTTGAAAGGATGAAGCTTCTTTTTTGCATCAACTAGAGCATCTTCTCTTTGTTCATCATCAAGGCTTCCACCCCAACCACAAAAACCCATACCATTTACTCTTCCATTCCTGAAATCAACACTCAATTGGCTCATACGATAAGGACCATCAAAACCAACCGGATGATGATGCTTACTATAATATATAGCTACCATCTTATCAACGGTCATATCAAAATCCCTAAGTACATAATCATGTCTTACTACCATAATACTTGAGAATGAAAAAGAGGTTATAAATCTATCTTTTTACCTGAGTTTTAGTTGGTTTTAGTTGGTTTCTTGACTTTTATACCCTCAATTATCTTAAGAGCAATAGGACCAACAATTGTTGTCACAACTGACATCATTATTATAGAAGTAACAAGTACATTATCAAGAATACCAAGAGACGCCCCAACATAAGTCACAGCAAGCGTAGTTGTTATCTGTATGATTGATGCAGAACCAAAGAAGGATGAATCTTTCCATGAGAGTTTCACAAGCCTTCCTGCAAGCACTCCGCTTAAGAATTTAGATAATATCAAACCAAATACAATAGCAATCATAAGCATGTTGCCTGTATTAAATTGTGTGAACACTGAAAGATCCATCTGCATGCCTACAATAAAGAAAAATATTGGAACAAAGAAACCATAACCCAATGCATGAAATTTTGCATAGATATCTTCTGATTTGACAACAAGCGCAAGACCTACAATAAAAGCAGCAAGAATCGGATGAACACCTAAAAGATGAAAATAAGAAAGAACTGCAATCAAGACAACAATCGTATATCTTATCTGATTCTCATGAGCGCTCTTGCCTGTGAAATATCTATTGAAAATATGCTTTGTGAGACCTGGTAGGATATAGAAAAGACCTGCTATCGATAATATGATAACTGCAAAATAAAGTCCAAGAGGCAATGTAGTTATAGGACTTAACTTCTGGAATATGAAACTAAGGATAACAAGGCTTACGATATCAAGTACTAAGACTGCAGACAGGATCAATTGTCCCACAGGCTTACTGAATAGTCCTGCTGACTTCAATGATGGAACAACAACTGCAACAGAGGATGATATGAAGATCGTTCCTATAAGCAAACTTGTCAGCCAACCATAGCCAAAGAATTTTCCT
>CAZYEG010000210.1:0-2837 GCA_964646365.1 uncultured Methanosarcinales archaeon | reverse complement strand
ATTTTTACCAGCCAATTCGCCATTTATTTACAATATCCTAAAAATAAAAACAAGTAAAAAATCATAATTATCCTACTTTTTGATCAATTTTCTTTAAATTATTCCCAAAAGCGCTCTAAATATGGTTTAAAGCGCTCTTTATTCCGAAAGCTTTATAAACGAACCCAAAATTCTTATTTTAATGCAAAACAATCTTTCTGATAGATTCATTAACAAGCCACTATCTAGCTTTATCTATAGAGATTAGATGTGAATTTCGTAATAATTTGTTTCAGAGAGATACCTTTGCCCTGGTAGTGTAGCTCGGCCTATCATGAAGCCCTGTCGAGGGGCTTTTTCGGTCTTGCAGTAAGGCTTCGACCCGGGTTCAAATCCCGGCCAGGGCGTCCACTCTTTTCAAAAGAAAGGAGTAATTTTGGGCCGTTAGCTCAGCCTGGCTAGAGCACAACACTTTTAATGTTGGTGTCGCGAGTTCAAATCTCGTACGGCCCGTACAAACCCCAAAACCATGGATTAGGGCCATGGATCTTCATGGGTTCAATGCCATGAGTAGAAACAAAAAAATCATTGAAAAGATAGATAGGTGAACAGAATGCCAAAAAAATCAATAAAAAGTGTGGAAATATCAAACCATTTTCTTATTCCAAAACATACTAAATTAAGCGAAAAAGACAAAAAGGCGCTTTTTGAAAAATACAGCCTAACATTGAATAAACTGCCAAAAATTCTTCTAGAAGATCCAGGACTCAGGAATCTTGATGTTAAAGTAGGGGACGTTGTTAAGATTGTCAGACCAAGTAAGACTGTAGGGAAAAGTATCTTTTACAGAGGTGTTGTAAATGATTGAAAAATCCAAAATTCTTATTCAAAAATATTTTGAGAATCAAAGTTTTGTAAATTCTGACATCGAAAGTTTCAATAACTTTATCGATTTCGAATTACAGAAGATAATCGAAGAGAATAAAGACATTGAACCAACAATAATTCCTCATAACATTGATGAATTTAAGATCCGTCTAGATAAGATTTGGGTTAAGAAGCCAGAAATCATTGAGGCTGACGGTTCCAAAAAAGACATTCTTCCAGTAGAAGCACGATTAAGAAAGATATCTTACTCAGCACCTGTTTTCATTGAAGTTTCATCTCACATTAATGGTGTACAAAGAGAAAGTATCGTTACTCAGATTGCAAATCTTCCAATCATGCTAAAAAGCAAATACTGTCATCTTAAGGGAAAAACAAAAGATGAACTTGCAAAAGCAGGAGAAGATCCTTATGACCCAGGAGGGTATTTCATAATTAACGGTACAGAAAAAGTACTTATCAACATTGAAGATCTTGCATCAAATAATCTTCTTGTAGAGAAGACGACAACAGGAAAATCAGAATTTGTAGGTAAGCTTTTCTCCGAGGCAGGGTCATTTAAGATTCCACATTCTTTACAAAAAAATAAGGATGGAATATTTTATCTAAGCTTTACTCGAGTAAAGGACGTTCCAATAATTATGATAATCAAAGCGCTTGGTCTTATCAAGGACGAAGAAATTATGAAGTTCATTGCAGGAGAGGACAATTTTGATGATTTATTCATAAACCTATATGAATTTGTTGATGTTAAATCCGAGGAAGACGCTCTAGATTATATCGCTAAAAAAGTAGGTATAACGCAATCAAAAGAAATTAGAATCGAAAGGATGAAAGAAATCTTAGACAAATATCTTTTCCCACATATTGGACTTACACGAGAAGATAGGATTATAAAAGCATACAATCTTTGTAAATTTGTAAGAAGATTTATTCTTAAGACAAGAGAAGGGGAAGTTCAGACAGATGAAAAGGATCATTATATGAATAAGAGGTTAAAACTTTCTGGTGATCTTTTGGCAGATTTGTTCCGTGTCAATCTTAAGGTTTTAATCGGGGATCTTTTGTACAATTTTCAGAGAATTGTTAAGAGAGGGAAATTCCCATCTATCAAAGTTGTTATACGTGAGAAACTTCTTACTTCCAGAATATATAGTTCAATGGCTACAGGAAACTGGGTCGGTGGAAGAAAAGGTGTAACACAAAGAATTCAAAGACTTAATTTCCTTGAATCATTAAGCCATCTTCAAAGAGTTGTTAGTCCTCTTTCAGCATCACAGGAAAATTTCCTAGCAAGAGAACTACACCCAACTCATATGGGAAGGCTTTGTCCAATTGAGACCCCAGAGGGTACAAATATTGGATTAAGGAAAAACCTATCATTATTATCATCAGTTTCACACGATGACAATGAAGATGAGGTAGTAAAATCCCTTAAGAATTTAGGACTTAAGGTAATCTGGTGATAATCATGGCTGAAGTATACTTAAATGGGAAATATGTAGGGGATGTTGAAGATCCTAAAGACTTTTCTGAACAAGTTGTAAGTGAAAGAAGAAAAGGGAACATTAGTAAGAATATTAACATACTACACAATAAAAATTTCAATGAAATTCATCTCCAAAGTAGACGTGGTAGAGCAAGAAGACCTCTAGTCGTTGTAAAAGATGGGCAACCTTTACTTACAGATGCACATATTAAGCAACTCCAAAAAGGAGAACTTTCTTGGGAAGATCTTGTTGCCCAGGGTGTCGTAGAATACGTTGACGCAATGGAAGAAGAAGAAACACTTGTAGCATTCTTTGAAGAAGATCTTACTCCAGAACATACACATTTAGAAGTTGCTCCACTAGTAATGCTTGGACTTTGCGCTTCACTTGTACCTTTTGGAAATTTTAACCAGTCAACGAGAGTTAATGCTGGTACAAAAAACCAGAAACAACCGGATTTAACTGGAAAATCAAAGGAAGAAA
>CAZYEG010000209.1:2645-2878 GCA_964646365.1 uncultured Methanosarcinales archaeon | reverse complement strand
TCTTTTAATGCTGAACCAAGAAATGGCCATTCAAAATCATCTGGATCAGCTAAATAGTGCATCTCAACTGGCTGTTTTTGAAATATTGCAACACTAGTAGCTATTTGGTCGTATCCCCATGTTCCAGAATGCGGGGAGACTATTATTGTGCTTTCTGAGTCGCTGGATAACAAATCAAGTATCCTATCACTTAGTCCAACATTTGTAAGGTTAAAATTATGTATATAAGAGTC
>CAZYEG010000209.1:0-2635 GCA_964646365.1 uncultured Methanosarcinales archaeon | reverse complement strand
TTTCATTAGAGCTTCGAACTGTTCATTCATTGAAGAAATAGGAATTATTTGTTGTTTATAATGGTGATGTTTAAGTGGTATAAACCTATCACTTAAGAACCCATAAATATATAAATTATATAAATTTCAGTAGAATTAACATGTATGATGATGAATATGAAGATGAACTTGAAGATTCTGAAGAAGAATAGTTTTTAGATTTCTTAAATTTGATAAAAAATAAATAAAATATAGAATTAATTCTTTTCCATATAACCACATTTACCACATGTGTCACGGTCTTTATGTTTTGCCATGAAAAATCCAGGACCACATTTTGGGCAGAATTTGTTTTTTCTTTCTACCTTATCTCCTTTTTTTTCATATAAAGCGTATCTTTTTGAATGTGCTCTAGCTTTTTTTTGTGTTTTTCCGCTAGCGCCTTTTTTGTCTGCCATATTTATTCACCTTTCTCTTCTTTTGGTTTTTCTTTACTTGCAGGCTCTGCTTTTTTCTCTTCAACAGGTGCTTCCTTTTCTGGAGCTTCAGCAGCAGGTTTTTCTTCTTCTTTTGCTTCGGCTGGTTTTTCTTCAGCAGCAGGTTCTTCTTTTGGAGCTTCCTTTTCTGCTTTCTTAGCTTCAGCAGCAGCTTTTGCTTCTTCTACTTTAGCTTTCTTTTCTTCTTCTGCTTTCTTTTCTTTTTCTAGAAGCTTTTTGCCTTTTTTTGTGATTTTGTCAAGCATTTCTTTGCTGTCATAAATATAAGCTGAAAATTTAGATTTTGTAAATCCAATGTGATTTGATATTTTGATTATTAGAATCTGACTTATATCAACTTTGTATTTTTCAGATAGTGCTTTTGCAATATCATTTTTTGATGGTGTTGATTTTTCGTATGATAATGTTCCAGATATTTCTTTTCTTGATAATAGTTTTACTTCTGTTTCGTTTGTAACTTCTAAATTCATAATTAATCACCTAACTTTAATAGCATATTCGCCGATATATTCTGATCCAGTCTTTTTTGCAATGAATGATTTATCTACATCAAGAATGGATACTCTTCCTTGCCAAATAGTAGAGAATTCTTTAGATTTGCAAGCAGGGCAAACGTCGCCGTCCACGAATAGTTTACATTTTTTACATGCTTTTTTTTTACTCATTTTTTCTCACTCTTTTTAGCTATTTCTTCTTCGATCCATTCAATTTTGCCGAGACCACTTTGTCTCATTGTAAGGCCGAATTTTGGATTAGCATAATCTTTGAAACTCACAGCAATTATTCTTGCACGACACATGTCTCCAACTTTTAGAGATCTTTTTGATTCTTTTCCTAAAAGAGCTTTGTCTTTTGAAAAACTTACGAAATCGTCCATGGTCTGTGATACGTGTATCATTCCTTCAAGCGGTCCAATTCCAATGAATGCACCGAAATCTGCGATGTCTTTGATTCTTCCTAGGATTACTTCTTGAAGTTCTGGAAGATACGCTAGTAGGTCAAATTCGCTTTTGTAATAAAATGCGCCATCGCCAGGAATTATAACACCTTCTTCGATGTTTTTAATATCCATTACGTCGATTACTATTCCAATTTCTTTGGAAATGTACCCTTCGTATTTGGTTTTGATACATTCGATCATTGATTTTTCAAGGTTTTCGCCCATTAGAGAAGGCGGAACTCGTATATGGTCTTTTACGTGTATTTTGTAAAACATTTAGTTTCCCTCTATCTTAAGATATTTCTTTTGTCTAATAATTATAATTGGTCCCTTTAATCTTTTTTTCAGGTCCTTATCTTGTGTCGCTGTGATGTATTCATCGTTTAGACTTACAATGATATCATCGACGTAATCGTCAGTATTTGTTTTTATTACGTTAATTTTTAATCTTTCTATGAGGCTAAGTGCGAACTTTGCCCATGTTTTGTGTTTTTTTTGTTGTGTTATTTTTTTTAACTCATCAATCGTCTTGTCGACGATGAAAAGTTTGAATGTAAAATCACAGATCCTTTCCAATTCGGATGTGATATCAATACCGTTTTGGCTTATTGCCATTAAAAAATTTGTATCAAGTAATATACTCTTCATTATTTATTCCAGGAATATTGCCTGAGTTTTGAAGTTTTTCCGTAACCGCAGCTTGCGCAGACATTTTTAGTCTTATGATATGCTACTCTACCGCATCTTCTACATCTGATATGAGTTGTTTTACTGTTTTTTTTTCCGTGTGACGCTGTTCCTTTACCCATCTTTACTTACCTATTGCGGTGAAATAAGAATTATTGTATCTCCTCGAAGAAATACTTCTCCAATTTTTCTCTTTAGTTCGCCGTTCTCTCTTTCTTCTGCATCTGATAGTACTGTGTTAATGTGAATATCAAAGGCTTTTAAATTTCCTACGAATTGTTTTCCATTTTTAAGTTCTACTAGTACTCTCTTTCCTCTTGCGCTGTTAAGAGCATCTAGTGGTCTTGAAGCTTCCATTTTTTGCACCTCGAAAAATTGAAATTAATTATTTACAATATTTTCGTTTTCAAATCTGTGAAAAACCTTAATGTTTGTTGCTTTTCACTAAATATGTAGTTCTAAGAGTTTTATAACCCTATTTAAATCTTTTGCTAATGATATGTCTTTGTCACTTAAAAATGAGTGTCGAAAT
>CAZYEG010000208.1:0-2928 GCA_964646365.1 uncultured Methanosarcinales archaeon | reverse complement strand
TTAGCTTTCATGATATCATCTTGTACCTTTTTTGATATTTTTGATATTGCTTCAATAGCTTTACTCATCATCTTCACCTCCTTCACTGTCTTTGTTATTTTTATCCTCTTTTCCTATGTTTGCAAACTCTGCATCATAATCTGGATTGTCAACCTTAATCTCTTCAAGTTTACCACGTGTAGCTTCAAGAATCTCACGTAATTTCTCTTGAATCTTGTCCTTATCTACTTCCTGCAGCCCGTTAAGTTCTACTAATGCCTCGCTAACATGTGGAATGAAAATCTCAATGTAATCTCTTTTCTTAGATTCCATCTTAATTCTTTTCTTCTTATTAACATACATACCTACTTTACGTCCACATTCTTGAAGTGCAAGCTTAATTTCTTTGATTATTTCTGGATAATGTGCTATTGCTTCTTTGGATTCTGAAGTAAATGGTACCCATACCGAAGCAATATGTATAACTATTGTAAGTGGTCCTATTGGAAGCCCGCCTTTGCTCTGACTTAAACCGTATGAACGAAAACTTGTTTGGGTTGCTCCTTTAAACGCTGCACCAGCACTTTGCTGATATAGAAGTGGAACTTTGTTTGCAAATCTTAAAACTCTTGCAACCTTATCACCGTGTTGTTCTCCACCGTAAGCCATACCTACTTCTATTTGAAATGGGTTTCCACGATATACACTTGGAGGCCGAGTTACTGCGCAATAAAATTCTGCATTAATTTCTTTTCTGAGTCCCTTCTCGAGTTGCTCTGCAGAAATTGGGCTAATACAATCTGTTGGAGGAGAAATTAATTTTGTTTTCTTTATTCCTACCATTAACTTTTCTACCTGATCACGAATTAGACTTGCTGGTTTTGCATTTGGAGGAATTAAAGCATTTTCACATATTTGTTTTGCTGTTCCTGAACCAACTCTACAAAATTCGTTTGTTAAAAAACTTTGAAGTGTTCTATTTTCAGTATATTTGAGCATCTTTTGCATAACGCCTAGCTCAATTCCTAGAGGGTGTGGTTTGATTTCTTTAGGTTCTACTGGCAATTCATCTGTTGCTCTTGGAAAAATATACTGCTGAGCTTTTGGATTGGTATAAATCAATGTGACATGTGGATTTGCAATCGCTGTCTGTTTCAGATACTCGTCAATTGACTGAGATCCTCCTTGGTAGCTTGCTTCAAGATCCAGTTCAATTCTTGTTCCATGCTCTTTTGTCCATTCTACTTCCTTTTCCACTTTAATTTCTGGTTTGTTCTTCATGGTGTTTACATGAAGTTCATAATAATGTGCTGGATGTTTAGGAGAAATTTTTGATGTAATCTTTGAACTTCTTCCAGTAGTAAGCTGTGAATACATAACACTTGCAGAGATACCTATACCTTGCTGACCTCTGGATTGTTTTAAGCTATGGAATTTTGATCCATAAAGAAGTTTTGCAAAAATGTTTGGAATCTGCTTCTTAACTATACCTGGGCCGTTATCTTCAATCATAACACGAAATCGATCATTACCCATATCGATTACTTCAACTGAAATCTCAGGTAATATTCTTGCTTCTTCACAAGCATCAAGAGAATTGTCGACCGCTTCTTTAATAGTAGTCATCAGTGCTTTCTTTTTGTTATCAAACCCAAGAAGATGTCTGTTTCGAGAGAAAAATTCTGCGACACCGATGTCTCGCTGTTTTTTTGCCATCTCTTGTGCTTTATTTGGTTTTGTTGTACCCGCAGAACCAGATTCTTTGGATTTTACTGTTTTCTCAGATTTCTCAGAGTCAACAGAATTATCAGAAAATTCGTCTAATGTTGCATTGTCACTGTTCATCTTTACTCTCATCACCTTTTTTTATATCAGAAAAGACATCAAATCTTCTCATCTCTCGCCGCCTTCCTTCAAGCCAACGATAAACATTCGAATGAGGACTTCCTTCCAAAAGCATCTCACATGCTCTTTTAGCATTTGTGACATTAACCATATCGCCAACAATTGCTATTGTCTTTCCATAAACAGAAATAAAACATTCGGTCAAATCTTCAATAGTTTTTCTTGATTTTCCCTCGGAACCAATTGCTCTTCCTTTAACACGAGGAAGGTCATTTTTATTATGAGCGTAATCCAACATATTTATTATTTCAAGTGCATAATCTTGCTTAAAAAGAAGCTGTGCAATTTCAGGGTTAAATCCTCTACCAATAGCATAGACGACTTCTTTTAGAGTATAAAGTTTAACAGAATCTTTACCAGAAATGACAACATCTCCTTCTTTGCTGTCAATATCTATTTTTGTCTTCGCAAAATCTTCTAATTGATTCTTTACCTTTCCTTTTACCCCTATTAATACTGCGATACGTTCTTTTGGGATCTTAAGCGAGTATGTATAATCTGCCATATAAATTGATTTTCTCAACCGTTTTTAAACTTTTGGGATAGAAAGAAATTATATCGTTTAATTGAAGTTATCCAGTGATTTTTTTCATTTCTTCATCAAAATCCAAAGGATATCCTCTTTTGGTCGCAAAATTGCAAATATTAACAACATCTCGACGAAGATAATCTGAAAAATTAGGGTCTTCTTTGACAGTCATTGTTGAAAAATCAATAAATACTGGCATTTCGTTATTGTTAAGAATATTAAAATGTGAAAGATCTGCATGTACAAAGCCGTTATCATACAATTTTTTGATATATCCCATGACTTTTCCAAAAAAAATCTCTGGGTTTTCTGGAAAACAATCTTTAAGTTTTGGTGCTGCATGTTCAACTCCGATATGTTCCTCTATGAGGACATTATACAAATGTACTAATGGTTTAGGGACACGTACACCCAGATCCCTTGCTCTCATGATATTACGGTATTCTCTTTTTACCCACTCAAATATAACTTTTCTTCTCTGTTTTTTGAGACCGTAGATTCGTGGATCGTATCGT
>CAZYEG010000207.1:0-2937 GCA_964646365.1 uncultured Methanosarcinales archaeon | reverse complement strand
AAACCTCCGCCCAAATTTACTTCGCAAACTTCTCATACACGCGAACGTTAGGCGACATACATTTTTTTATCTTTTTGATAATAAGGAGTTTCCCGCTTCGCTTTAAGAATAAGGAAGCAAAACAAAATTTTTCTTTTTTATTTTTAGAGGGGATAATTGGATATTTTTTACTCCATACTTCCGTAAAAAATGTTTATTTATAAGGGGAAAAGAGGAATTTTCTCCGCCTTACTCCGAAAATGCTTTATAGATTTAATAAATTAAAATACAATAGAATTACTTAAATATAAATACTATGGCATTAAAAAAATCACAATTATACAGTTCTATCTGGTCTGCTTGTAATGAACTACGAGGAGGCATGGATGCATCTCAATACAAAGACTATGTTTTGATTTTGCTTTTTACTAGGTATGTTTCCGATAAATATACTGGGAAGTCCGATGCCTATGTTGATATTCCGGATGGTGGTAGTTTTAAAGACCTTATTGCCTTAAAAGGTCAAACGAATATTGGCGAAGGAATTAATACAGTATTAAGTAAACTTGCGGAAGCAAATGGTCTTAAGGGTGTAATTGATATTGTTGATTTTAATGATGAAGACAAGCTCGGCAAGGGAAAGGAAATGCAAGACAGGTTAACAAAACTTGTCGGAATTTTCGAAAATCCTGATTTGGATTTCAGTAAAAATAAAGCAGAAGGTGACGATCTACTTGGAGATGCTTATGAATATTTAATGAAGCATTTTGCCGTTGAATCAGGCAAGAGTAAGGGGCAATTTTATACACCGGCTGAAGTATCTCGTATTATTGCAAAAGTTATTGACGCAGAAAACGCAACTGACAGAACTCAAACAGTTTATGATCCTGCCTGCGGAAGTGGGTCTCTCTTGCTTAAAGTTGCTGCAGAAGCAAAACCAATAAATCTTTCAATTTTTGGACAAGAAAAAGACAACCCAACAGCAGCACTTGCTGTTCTTAATATGTGGTTACATGGTGAGCCACTTGCTGTTATAAAAAAGGGGCAAAGCACACTTTCAAATCCTTTATTTACTGAGAATACTGCACTGAAAACTTTTGATTATGTAGTAGCCAATCCTCCTTTTTCCTATAAATCATGGCGTAATGGTTTTAATCCAGAAAATGATCAATATGGTAGATTTGATGGATTCGGGATACCTCCAACAAAAAATGGGGATTATGCTTTTCTTCTTCATATTATTAAGTCATTAAAAAGCACAGGAAAGGGCGCATGTGTATTACCTCATGGAGTGCTTTTTCGTGGGAATACAGAGTCATCAATTCGAACAAATTTAATAAAAAGAGGATATATAAAAGTAATAATCGGATTGCCTGCTAATCTTTTTTATGGAACTGGTATACCTGCCTGTATTGTTGTGATTGACAAAGAACATGCAAGTGAACGCAAGGGTATTTTTATGATTGATGCTTCTAAGGGATTTGTAAAAGACGGTAATAAAAATCGATTATGCGAACAAGATATTCGTAAAATAATAGATGTTTGGGGAAATAATGCAAAAGTAGAAAAGTTTAGTCATTTTGCCACAAATGAAGAAATAGAAAAAAATGAATACAATCTTAATCTTCCTCGATATATTGATACAAGCAAACCAGAAGATATACAAGATATTGAAGCTCATTTAAAAGGCGGCATTCCTCAATATGATATTGATCTATTGCAAAATTTTTGGGAGATTTGTCCGTCATTACAAAAAACTTTATTCAAAAATTCAGTCAGAGATGAATATTTTGATATCGCTATTGAACCTGAAAATATCCGTCAAACTATTTTAGAAGATGATGAATTTTCTCTTTTCAAAAAAGAAGTTCAAAGCATTTTTGATAAATGGAAAAAATCAGAAATAACCTTTTTAAAAAAACTAGACGAAAAAACTCATCCAAAGGCTATTATTATTACATTAGCAAATAACTTACTAAAATCATTTGAAAGCTTGAAGCTGATTGATAAATATGACATATATCAGCATTTAATGACTTATTGGGAAGAGATAATGCAAGATGATGCGCATATTATTACAACTGATGAATGGAAAGCTGGAAATGAAGTAATACGATTGCAAAAAGAAAATCAAAAGAAAGTTAAAAAGGATGTTGCCGGACTTGCTGGTCTTGAAGGACGACTTATTCCTATATCTCTTTTGATTAAAACTTATTTTGCAGAAGAACAAAAGGAACTAGATGAATTGCAGAATCAGATAGAACAAGCAGGGTCTGAAATGGAAGAGATGAAAGAAGAGCATGGTGGTGAGGAGGGGCTACTTGAGAGTGTAGTAAACGATAAGGGAAATATAACCAAGGGAGATTTAAACAAGAGAATCAAAGAAATCAAAGATGATAAAGATTTTGCAGATGAAGCTGAAATGTTGGAAAAATATTCTGATTTAATTAAGAAAGAAGCGGATTATAAAAAGAAAATCAAGCAGGCAGAAAAAGATTTGGAAGAAAAAGTAATTTCTAAATATCCAACTATTTCAATTGAAGAAATAAAAAATCTAGTAGTAGAGAGAAAATGGATGCAGGCGCTAGAAATTCAAATAATGAGCGAGGTAGAAAGGTTGTCTCAAACTTTAGCTGGACGAGTAAAAGAACTTGCCGAGAGATACGAAGAAACTTTGCCAGAGATTGAAAAAGAAACTACATCACTTACAAAAAAAGTAGATGAGCATTTGGCTACAATGGGATTTAAAATATAATTATGACACAAGCAACTCAAACAATTCCAAAAGGCCTGCCCGCCGAAACGAAAGTAAAGGAGGGCTATAAACAAACTGAAATCGGGGTGATACCCGAGGATTGGGAGGTGAAAAAAATGAATTATATTTCTGATGTAAGAGATGGAACTCATGACTCACCTAAGTATGTTAAACGAGGAGTAAAATTTGTTACTTCAAAAAAT
>CAZYEG010000206.1:1576-2942 GCA_964646365.1 uncultured Methanosarcinales archaeon | reverse complement strand
TTCTTTTTGCTTGCAGTTTGGATAAATAAATCTACATCACTATCTTCAGTATCCTCTCCTCTAGAGAATGAACCAAACAAGGTTATTGCAGAATTGCTATATTGTTCAATCAAAAAATCTACAAGCCCACATTCGTACAGTTTTTTAATATTAAATAGTTTTTTTCTTAGAAGAAATTCATTTGAACTTCTATCAGCAGTATAAAATTTTATATTTTCCATTTTTATTTCTTGTAGCACATTTTCATTTGTCAATTCTTTTGCATACCTTATTGCTGAAGGGAGCGGCACACCAACAACTCTTTCAATATGCCTTACTCTTAATTTTCTTGAAGGATTCATAAAAAAAAATTCTTCAATATCTTTTTTGATATTTTTAGTTATCATGTGATAACAATAATTATCATACACTTATAAAACTTTCTGTATAAGAATTATTAATATGTATTACTTAGAAAAATCAAAGAATAACCGGTGTTACCCGGAAAATTAAAAAGAAAAAAATTAAGGAGTCTATGCTTTTACACAGTATGGTTCTCCATCAACCAAATTAATTTTAACTTTACTACCATTTGCTTTTTCGATTTCCTTATCGTCATCGTAGGTGGCAGCAACTTGACATTTTTCTCCATTTGAGCATATCGCAAATGAGTTTTTCTCCTTTCCACTTCCAAAACAGTAACAACTATCTCTATTCTCTGTTCTATCATTAAGCCCTGTTAAATAATTAGCAAAGATAGAATCTGCTTGTGCTTTTCCAGAGTCTGCACCTTCAGTGGCACCATCATCAGTCCTCTTTCCACTTACACAAACTTTCTGTGGACAATACTGATTATACTTATTAGTCCTTTTAGTATAGATGGCATTGTTCTGAGGTGTACATAATGCAAAAACACATTGACCAGATTTTTTTGTAAGTCCATGTTCAATATTTTGCTTAAACACAACACCTACAACACCTTCACCAGAACTACTAATATCTACCTTGCTAATAGGATTTTCTCCATCCCGAAGATTTAATTGTATTGGTCCCTCATAGCATACAGGTTTTTGGTTAAAGGCATTTGGTTCTGCGTCACAAATATCTGGTAAATAATCGTTATCAGTATCAGATATACCAATTTCAATATTATTTGTTGAACAGAAGTTGTTTTCAGAAACCTCACTATTTCTATGAAAGCACTTAATATCTTCATCTGTTGTGAGTCCTCCACCAAACATATTTCTATAAAGTGCTTTTCCAAGCTCTTTTTTTTTAATTGGAAAAGAAGAAATATATTTAGGAAGTTTATTTTTTAATTTTTTAAAACAATTTTTATTTTTTTTATATATTTTATTTCCCTCGGCATCAGCTTCAAAAACTGGAC
>CAZYEG010000206.1:0-1566 GCA_964646365.1 uncultured Methanosarcinales archaeon | reverse complement strand
CCAAGCTCTTTTTTGTCATAAGTCATTTGTGAAAACAATTGACATTTCGAATTCTCATTATCAGGTCCTGTCCCCATACCATCGCGACATATACAAGTATCACATATGTAATCCGGTAACTCATCAAAATCTGTATCAGTATATTCTCCAGCTCCAAGTGATGTCGAAGCTCTTTTCTTTTCACCAATACCTTGGCAGATATCCATGTTAGTAGTATCTACATTATAACCAATTGTTCCAATTACTCCAACAAGTCGGTCTAATATACCGTATTTCCAAACTAGAAATGTCAGCAATAGTATTACGATAATTATGATCATTGTTACGGGAAGATCAGACCCCTTTTTCTTAAGTCTCATTCTGTATCACCTTGTTTTTTGATGCTATGAGTACGCACGTCTCCAACGAACTCTCCATTATCTTTTATAACAGTAAATTGATAAGAAAGAACAATCCATGTCCCATCTTTATCTGGGATAGTATAAGCATTATTTTCTAATTTATCTTTTACTAAATCAATAAATTCAGCATCAGTTGCAGGCGTGTTTCCAATAGTAGCTATAATATATTCAACATTATTTGGTTCTCTGTTAAATCCTGTAAAAATGTATTTTGTAGATTCTTTTAATTCAGTACCATCAAGATACATAATAGATACTTCAACTTTTGCAGTAGTAACGACACTTGCATCAGTCAAGCCAGGAATATCACTAACATTTTCCCTAAGTATTATTTTCCTAATTCTATCAGGATCAACACCAATTGTCTCCTCACTAGGCGCAGTAACAGTTTCATCATCAGTAACTTCATCGCTGTCATCAACTTTAAGATCAGGTAACTCTTTCCATTCACTTTCAACAGTCATCCCATTAGATAATGTTGATGTAATTTTATACTTAATTTCATGTGTTCCAGCTTCAGTCAACCATGTTGTGAAAAAATCAACAGGAATCAAAGCAGTAATTATATTATTCGCAAAACTAACACTAATACTTTCACTCTGCTCTTCTCCAGATTCAAAAATAATATGACTTTCAGCAACAAAATCATCTGCTTCCATATTTTCTGTAGTAGCCTCAATCACATAGTGTGTCGCTTCAGTTCCAGGAGGCGTAACTTCTGCATAATCCCAAGTCTTTACATCACTAGCTTTAATCTTCCAAATCAATCCATTAAAACAATAATGTCCTTCATAATCTAAGAAATCAATATTTTCTTCAGCAAGTTTTGCTTTAACAATCGGTTCAAGATCTTCAAAATCAGTAACATCTAAGCAGTACTTAGTCATTTTTTCTCTTGTTTTTCCCTGATAAGTTATTTTATCAGGACCAGAACAGTCCTGACTAAACCAAACTGTATTTCCGCCCCATTTTATAGGTCGAGCTTTTAATTTGTAAATATCCTTATCTTCTGCATAATTATGACAGTAACAAGTGTAAGCATTAATATCCCCTTTCTCGCAGTCGGCACCAGTTTCTCCACCGTCCATTTCTTCTTCGGTTTTCTTACAACATTTTTGAGCACGATTCTCACACTTATATTCAGGCAATAACACCTTCGACGAAC
>CAZYEG010000205.1:0-2948 GCA_964646365.1 uncultured Methanosarcinales archaeon | reverse complement strand
AACAACGCCATAAATTTTTGTATCCATCTTGTTGCCCTTAGAATACTTATCAATCATCTTCTGATCATTACCTGTACAAAACACTTTTGCATGTTTAGGAATAGCATGCATACCAATTCCTCCAAGCGTGATTATCCCTTTCCCATTATAATCCTTAAGCATATCAACTATTAATTGTGAAAATTCATAGCTTGGAACCTCTTCAATTGGTTGAACATCCCCACATAAAAACAATAAATCTTTACCTTTAAACTTCTTATAATACATATCAATCTTTGGCAATTCTACAAGATTATCTTCATTTACAAACACAGAATGAGGAAATGTATATGATGAAAATTCATAAAGTTTTTTTGCCTTAAGCTCCTCGACAATAAAATCAACAACAATTTTCCCAACATTACCTATCCCAGGAAGACCCTCAATAAGAACGGGATCATTAATTTTCGGCATACGTTTGAAAATCTTTTCTTTTTCCCAAGACATAAGGTGAATAAGATTCTATAGTTTAAATAACTTTTGAAAGTAAAACCAAAAAGTATAAAAAGAAATGTTGTCTAGTTTATCCTATGGCAGAAAACAATGGGTCTCAAATTTCAACCCTAGGTGGACAACCATGCCCAATATGTCAAAAAAATACCCTCACTCTTCATGAGCAGATGGTGGAAGTACCATATTTCGGCAATATGTTTCTTTTTGGAATGGACTGTTCTGACTGTGGATACCACAAGTCCGATTTAGAAGCTGCAGAACAAAAAGAACCATGCTCTTACACATTTGAAGTTACTTCTGAAGAAGATCTAAAAATTCGTGTAGTAAAATCAAGCGGTGCCACTGTCAAGTTTACCAGAGTAGGTAGCATTGAATCCAATGCAACATCCAACGGATACATTACAAACATAGAAGGGTTAATAAACCGTATGAAAGTTATTATTGAGAAAGTCAGAGATCAATCCGATGATAATACAGAACGGAAAAAAGCAAAAAATCTTGTCAAAAAACTCCAAAACGTTCTTTGGGGTAGAGAAAAATTAAAAATTAGTATAGAAGACAAAACTGGAAACAGTTCAATAATCTCAGAAAACGCTATTAAAAAAATTCTCAAATAACCAGTAAGATTTAAATAATGAATTCTTATTCTTATAAGTATGATTGATTTTAAAGAAGAGATTGTAACAAATTTAAAAGAACTCACAAATCTTGAAACTATACCGCTAGAAGTGCCTCCAGATGAAAAGCTTGGAGACTATGCATTTCCATGTTTTACACTTTCAAAAACACTTAAGAAAAGTCCACATGATATTGCAGAAGATCTAGCAAAAAAATACGAACTTAGTGGTAGTATTTCTAAAGTAAAAGTTGTCGGACCTTATCTAAATTTCTTCATTGATAAAGAATCACTTGCCTACGAGGTAATCACAGAGATTCAGGATAAAGAAAACGATTACGGTAAAAGTAAAGCTAAGAAAGAAAAAATCATGATCGAATATTCATCACCAAACACAAATAAAGCCCAACATCTAGGACACGTTAGAAACAATCTTCTTGGCGCAACTCTAGCAAACATACTAGAATTCGCAGGATATAAAGTAGTCCGAACATGTTTAATGAATGACAAAGGGATGGGAGTATCAAAAACCATCTACTCATACTTAAATTGGCATAAAGATGAAAAACCAAACAAAAAACCGGATCATTATGTCGCAGACCTCTATGTTGAATTCCAAAAAAAATCAACACCAGAACTTGAAGAAGAAGCAACAGTTATAAATCAAAAATTCGAAAAAGGAGACAAAGAAATTATTGACATCTGGAAAAAAATAACAGGCTGGGTTTATGAAGGATATGATAAAACATACGAAAGGCTTGGATGTAAATTTGACAAACTATACTACGAATCAGAAATTTATACTCATGGCAAAGAAGTTGTAGAAGAAGGAACGAAAAAAGGTATTTTCAAAAAGGATGACGGCGCAATAATCGCCGACCTAGAATCCCACAAGCTTCCAAACAAGATATTAATCAAGAGCGACGGTACCAGTCTTTACATAACACAAGATCTGTATCTAGCTGAACTTAAAGAAAAAGATTTCAAGATGGACAAAAGTGTCTACGTTGTAGGCTCCGAACAAGAACTCCACTTCAAACAGTTATTCAAAATTCTCGAACTACTTGGTCATAAGTGGGCTAAAAAATGTCATCATCTTTCTTACGGCATGATATCTCTTCCTTCTGGAAAAATGAAATCTCGAGAAGGAACAACTGTAGATGCTGACAACCTTATGGACGAAATGTCAGAAATTGCTGTAAAAGAAATCAACAAAAGACACAAACTACAAAAAAAAGAAACAGAAAAAAGGGCTGAAATAATTGGAGTCGGTGCAATCAAATTCCACATACTCAAATATGAACCAAACAAAGGATTCATGTTTGACAAAGAAGAATCAATATCATTTGAAGGCGAAACTGGACCATACATTCAGTACGCATGCGCTAGAATAAATAGTATATTCAAAAAATATGGAAAACATGTTCCTAAGAAAATTAATTATGCACTTCTAGATTCAGCAATTGAACAAACAATCATAAAAATGCTTTATAATTATGAAAAAACAATTTCAGATGCTGCAGAACAGTACAAACCATCAACAGTTGCAAGATATCTGTTATTACTCGCACAAAAATTCAATGAATTCTATCATGCAAACCAAATTCTAAAAGAAGAAAAAGAAAAAATGCTTGCACGTCTTGCTCTGATTGATTCAATAAAGACAGTTCTAGAGAGTGGATTAGATCTTTTAGGAATAAAAGTTCTAGAAGAGATGTAAAATTTATTTTACAATTAGATAAAATCTTTGCGGAGAACCATACTGTGTAGCTGGATTTCCATAAGTAACATCAACACCAAATATATACGTACCAGGAGTTGCATCATCTGGAATATTAGC
>CAZYEG010000204.1:0-2968 GCA_964646365.1 uncultured Methanosarcinales archaeon | reverse complement strand
ATCACTATGCTTGTCTCCGAGAGAAGTACATGTATCAGACATCATGTTGGCTCAGTAATTGTAAAAGATAAAAGAATTCTTACAACTGGTTACAATGGTGGACCAGCAAATGTAAAAGACTGCCTAGAAATTGGATGCCTTAGGGAAGAATTAAACATACCATCCGGAACACAGCACGAAATATGCCGGGCAATTCACGCAGAACAAAACGCAATCATACAGGCTGGAAATCACGGCATAAACATCTCTGGAGGAACTCTTTACTGTACACACTCCCCATGCAATCTTTGTGCAAAAATGATCGTAAATGCAGGCATAAAACGAGTTGTAACATACAACGAGTACCCTGATGATTCCTTTATGACTCTATTCAAAGCTGCAGGAATTGAATTCAAAACAATAGAGAAACCAACAACAAAAATCAACATCTTAGATTAAATTTGTATACTTCTTTTTCAATTTTTCACATATGGACTCAAAAGATTGGGATAAGATTGCAAAAAATTATTTCAAAGAAATCGAAAGCCCATTTGAGGACGACGTTATCTCTCCACTAAAAAAAGATTTAAAGGATATTAGTACACATTCCGCAATTGATCTCGGCTGCGGTATCGGCAATTTACTTCCAATAATCAAAGATAAATTCAAAGAAATTACATGTATAGATTTCTCAAAAGAAATGATAAATGAATGTCAAAAACGTTTCCCAGAAACAAATAACACCACATTTTCAGTCGGTGACATCTCCAATCTAAAATCATATTACAACAGCTACGACTATGCATTTGCAATAAACTCAATAGTGCAACCTTCAATAGAACTTATAGACAATATTCTAAAAGAAATTTACAAAACACTCAAAAAAAATGGCACTTTCATTGCAGTATTTCCTTCTCTTGATTCTGATGTTCTTCGTGCAGCAATTACATTTGACAAAACAAAATCAATAAAAGAAACTCATCAATTGATAGGATCAAAAGACTATGATTTCCTTTTAGGATTTTACAAAAACAATGGAAAACAAAAGCATTTCTTTAAAGAAGAACTACTATATCGCCTAAAAAAGGCAAATTTCAAAAACATAAAATTCAGCAAAGGTCTCTACCCATGGGGGAATTGTACTGACGAGTCTCTAAGAACCTGTAAAGAAGAAAACAAGTTGTTTGATTGGTATGTCAATGCCAATAAACTATAGCCGTAACATTTTTAAACAATTCTCAAATCATCAAGGATGGTGATAATCATGACTGAAAAAATAAATAAGGATATGACATTTGCTGACGCTTTAAACATCAGTGGCCAAAAAGGAGCAGAAATCATGGGAAACTATGGACTTCACTGCATCGGTTGCCATATTGCTGCAACAGAATCAATTGCAGAAGGTTGCGCAGCTCACGGCATTTCAGAAGAAAACACTGATAAATTAGTTGAAGAAATCAACAAAGCGATATCAGAAAACAAAGAGGAATAATTCCTCACTTCTTTTTCTTATACATTTTTGTAACAAGAACATAACCTACATCAAAAGAAAATATAGCAACAATAAATTCAAATCTCATCATAATTATAGAAACAATAAGTGCAGCAATTTCTACAAAAGGTCTTAACTGTAAAAATTTATGAATTTTTTTCTTCTTCTTAGCTTTATCCGCATAATCACTCATTATTTCATCGACGACACAAGCAACAGCAAATAGAAATATCAACACTATATCAATCTCAACTGTCCCAAGAAGATAAATTGTTAGCGCAATAAATGGAAATGCTATCAAATGAGCCATTGAATCAAACTTTCCCATCACAACAAGCCCTATAATCACACCAATCCAAAGCGGAGCAACAATAGAAAAACGTGACACCATTGCACCAATAAGGATACCATAAAAAATACCCAAGACATTCTCAAATCCATTAAAAAGAATTTTCTTCTTATCGTCAACCATTACATCTGTCAACTTAACAACAAGTCCAGTAATAAACGCAAGAATTATTACACCGATCATTTGATATCCAAAGCACCTGCCATTAATGGGAATATTATACTTGCGTCCCCTTCAACAAACATAGAATTTGCATCCTCCTTGATCTTAGACCAAGATATTGCCTCTGATGTTCTTGCGCCAGAAAGTGAACCATCATACTGTGTAGCAGTTGAAACATAAACTGCATAATCAAAACCTTCACGTAAAATATTCACACCTATTGCATGATGCTTTGCAAAGCCACCACCTAGCATGATTCCGCCAGTCTTTTCAGCATTAAGAGTCAAGTTCGCAAGTTTTTTCATGTCTCCTGTTGAATCAATCCCAAACTCTGGATGTTTTTGCTTATAGAAGAACAATTGAAGACCAAAAGCACCATCAGTAATCGCTGGACAAAATATTGGTATATTATTTTTAGAACACCAATAAAGAATCGACTTTTTATCATCAATAGTTTTACCAAGTTCATGTATTATGTTCGAAGGAGAAATAAGTTTACCTGTTTTTTCCTGTTTTGCATTCATCTTATCAAAAAAAGGTACCAATTCATCTTCAAGCATCTCATATCTATCATTTGGAACAAGGACATTTCCTATTCTATTAATCCCCTTCCTATGAAGCTCAAGATCATCCATATGAAAATCTCCAAGCAAAAAATTATTTTGAGTCTTTATTAAATCCTCTTCAATACTACCAACACCAGTAATTATAATATCAACAAACTTTTTTTCACAAAGATACGCAAAAAGTTCCCGCATACCAGAGCTTACCATATTAGATGTAAATGTCAAAAAGACTGTTGCATTATCTTTTTTCATATTTCTAATTATTTCAACTGATTTCGCAAGATTTGTTGCCTGAAGCCCAATGTTTGCCATCTGTCCAACCAATCCTTTAGTTGTCTTAATCTTAGAGACGTCCACTCCTTTGACAATATCTGCAATATCTTCATCAAATGTTTCTGAATGACCTATTCGTATAACATT
>CAZYEG010000203.1:0-2969 GCA_964646365.1 uncultured Methanosarcinales archaeon | reverse complement strand
AACATTCATCTCAGCAACACCAGCAAAATGGAATGTGTTTAGTGTCATCTGTGTACCTGGTTCTCCGATAGATTCAGCCCCAACAACACCAACAGCTTCTCCTGGGTCAACTTTAGCTTCACTATACTCTCTTTCGACTTGTACTAAAATTTCCTTTAATTTTGTAGCCGTTATTTTACTTGGGATCTTATTTTTGACCTCTTCAAGCATTGTTTGTGGGATTTTCCCTTCGAATTCTTTGAAAACTTTTTCCATTATCAAATCACCTTGACATTACATTCTCGATTATTCTTCTAACATTGACTTTTCCATTCTCACTTTTTGAGACATCGATTCCATCTTCACCATATTTGAATTGAACAATTTTTCCTGATGCATCTCTGATGGTTTCATCGTACTCAACCCTTAAATCTTGTAAAGCATTTGCTAGCCTTCTGTAAAGATAACCGGATCTTGGTGTTCTAAGAGCAGTATCCATTAACGAATCTCTTCCTGTCATTGCTCCGAAGAAAAATTCACTTGGGCTCATTCCAGTTTTAAATCCATGTCTAATGAATCCTCTAGAACTAGGGCTTAAATCTCCTTTCTTAAAACATGAGAGTGTTCTATCATTATATCCTGAGGTAATTCTGTTACCTCTCATAGCCTGCTGTCCTACAACTGCTGCCATCTGAGCAAGATTGATAATGTTTCCTCTAGCTCCCGATTCTGCCATTACAGATGTATGGCTTTTCTTATCAGCGAACTTTAATACAAGGTTTCCTGTCTCGTTTCTTGCTTTGTTTAGTATCTCCAAAATCTTTAACTCAAGTGTTTCCTGAATGGATCTACCAGGAATAGCTTCAAGCTCTCCTGCTTCATTCTGCTTTATTAGATCTGTTGAATCTGCGTCAGCCTTTGCAATTACATCTTGGATCTTTTGCTTTGCTTCAGCAGGAAGATCTGTATCATTGATTGCTGTTGTAAATCCATGTCTAAAAAGGGTTAATACACCTAGTTTAAAGATTCTTGATAAAATTTCAAGAGTCAAGTCTGGACCGTACTGTTTATGAAGTGTTCTAAGCATAAACCCTGAACCTTCTCCAAGATTTGCTTTGTCAATAACTCCAGAAACGAGCTTACCATTCTTGATCATAACAACTTCATCGTCATCAATCTTGTCTGCGAATGATACTGGTCTTTTCTTAGCCCCTTTTGCAAAACCAATGAAATTGAAATCGTTTGGAAGAATCATACTAAATACATCCTTACCATCAATCTTATCCTTATTAGGCAGCTTCTTAAAATCTTCAACTCCAACTGAGTAAAGAAGATCAATTGCTTCCTGTTTTCCAAGTACAAGTTTTTTTGTTAATAGATAATTTCCAGAAATTGCGTCCTGGATGCTACCGATTACACTTAACCCGTATCTAGGAGAGATAAGCTGTGTCTGTACAAGCATAAGTATTTCAGCTTCAGCTCTTGCTTCTTCGGTCTGAGGAACGTGAAGGTTCATTTCATCACCGTCGAAATCAGCGTTATAAGGATGACATACTGATGGGTTTAGTCTAAGAGTCTTTCCTGGAAGAACCCTTATCTTGTGACACATCATTGACATTCTATGAAGTGAAGGCTGCCTGTTAAATAGTGCCATGTCGCCGTCCATAAGATGTCTCTCAACTGTATAACCTGGCTGAATCTCTTCTAAAAGCTGTTCTTTTGTTTCAGATGTGATTTTTTTCTTTTTACCATCTGGTCTAACTATATAATTTGCTCCTGGATATACTCCTGGGCCTTTTTCAATATATCTTTTTAGATAAGCCATATTCCATTCAGTTACTCTTTCTGGAATAGAAAGCTTCATTGCGAAACTAAGAGGGATTCCTACTTCGTTAAGCTTTAGCATTGGATCTGGACTAATAACTGTTCTTGCTGAAAAGTTTGTCCTTTTACCTGCTAAGTTATGCCTAATTCTTCCCTCTTTACTCTTGATTCTTTCAGTAATTGTCTTAAGAGGTTGTCCGGATCTGTGCCTTGCAGGTGGTAGCTGTGCTACATCATTATTGAAAAATGTTGTAACGTGGTACTGTAGCAAGTCCCAAAGGTCCTCGATGATAATTTCTGGAGCCCCAGCGTTAATGTTTTCGAAAAGTCTCTGATTAATTCTTACAATATCACCCAATTTGTGAGTAAGATCGTCTTCGCTTCTCTCGCCTGATTCAAGTGTAATTGAAGGTCTCATGGTTACTGGTGGGATAGATAAAACTGTAAGAACCATCCATTCTGGTCTAATAAATTCTGGATTAAGTCCAAATAGTTCACAATCTTCATCAGTAATTTTCTCAAGCCTTGTCCTTACTTCAATAGGTGAAAGTCTTTTTTCGTCTTCAAGATATGTTGAAGGTTTTTCAAGTGTAATTTTTGCCTGAAGCGCAGTACAGTGTGGACATTTTCCAACACTCTTGATATTTGCCATTATGTTCTTTGACACTTTTCTTCTAGCATCGAGACCATATGTCTGATCCATATCTGTTAATTCTTTTTTTAACTTGTTAATTTTTGCTTGTGGGAATAATGCTCTTCCACATTCATGGCAAGTTCCTCTAAGAATTTGAAGAATTCTCTGTACGAAATTAATGTGTATGACAGGTCTTGCCATTTCAATATAACCAAAATGACCTGGACATTCCTTAAGTTTCTGTCCGCATGTCTTACATTTTAGTCCTGGGTCAATAACACCCATTCTAATGTCCATAAGCCCACCATCAACTGGGTAACCTTCTTTATCGTAAAGTTCTGGTGTTACAACTTTTGCAGATGCCATCTTTTTGATCATCTTTGGTGATAAGATACCAAAAGTAATTACATCTACTTTTTTGTAGACAAGCTCCTCTGTGTTTTCAATGAATTTGGATTCTTCGTTTTGGGATTCTGATTCCATCTTGGTACCTCAGTATTTATTCTTAAGCTGTAGTTTTGGATATATGCCT
>CAZYEG010000202.1:0-2974 GCA_964646365.1 uncultured Methanosarcinales archaeon | reverse complement strand
CTAAGACCATAGTGTAAAAATTCACCTTAGGATTATTTAAAACTTGCGTCAAACAAAACAAACATAGCAAAAACAACAAGTTTTATAAAAAAGGTAAAATTCGTATTAAGTATGGATTACGATAAAATGCTTAAGGAATGCAAAGACAACCTTCCTGAGATAGACGCAAGAAGGGATAGATTTGAGATTCCAAAAGTTAAAGGGCATATTCAAGGAAACAGGACAGTTATCAATAATTTCTACCAGATTGCATCAACTATAAGTAGACGACCTGAACATCTGCTTAAGTTTGTATTAAAAGAGCTTGCAACACCTGGTGAATTAAAAAAGAATGCATTGATTATTGGAACAAAGATCCCTGCAGCAAGAATTAATGAAAAAATTCAACAATACGCAACTATTTATGTGATATGTAGAGAATGTGGCAAACCAGATACAGAACTATTAAGGGAAGATGGTGTAGTATCAATAAAATGTACTGCATGTGGAGCTAAGCATCCAATCCCTCAGGCAATATGATTCTTGCAAAAATTCATGAAAATTCTTTAGGACAAAATATTCTTGCGATGTGTGATTCCGATCTATTGGGGAAACAACTTGAAGGAGATAATATGTTTCTTGATTTAGGCTCATCTTTCTTTAATGGGAAAGAGTCAGATGAAAAACTTTTAATCGTATGGGCATCAAAAGCTTCATCAATAAATGCTGTTGGAAGGGAAAGTGTGGAATTCTTAAAAAATAATAATTATGTTGATGAAACAAATATAAAAAAAATTGATTCTATCCCATTTGTGGTTGTAGTATTAGAATGAAAAATGTTCATATTGTAGTAAAAGGACATGTGCAAGGTATTGGTTTTAGATATTACGTTCTTAAACATGCCAATTTGTTAGGTTTGGATGGGGTAGTTAGAAATTTAATAAATGGGGATGTTGAAATTTATGCATCAGGAGAAAATAATATTATAAGTGATTTTATCGATATTGTCAAAAAAGGTCCTGCCCTTTCCCGAGTAGATAATGTTGATGTTTGTGCTGTGAGTGGCGACTTAAAATATAGTGGATTTGAAGTCCGTCATTAGTTAAACCAATTACCTGATTCTTGTTTTACTTCGTTTTTCCCAAACACATGTTCTACACGCATCTGAAGAAGTTCTAGTGTTTCTTTAAGATATGTGTCTACGTTGTATTTTTTTGCAAGTGATATTGATGGTTGAAGGTATTTAATTACTGAACCTTCGGGAATAGTAAAAATAATTTTTCCATCACATTTAAGGCACTTCCCTTTAAGTGGTGGGCGACGATATTTTTCACTACATGCTACACATCTAAACTGCTGTTGTGAAAACTTTCTTAAATTTCCTTTTGTATCTTTAAGGAAATGTTTTTCAATAACAAATGTTGCTACAACTTTTGCAGAGACTGCATTTATTTTTTCTGCAAGGTTCATTTGTGCAATTAATTTTTCTTCCATGGTTGGAATACTTTTGTATACTGAACAGAGTTGTCCCTGATTAATGCTTGATGTGGGGTGGGTAAATCCAAAATTTTCATACTGTTTTTTTGTTCCAAGTCTGCTGTTTAACTGTGTAATGTCTATTTCTCGTGGAGCTTTATATTCTTGAGCAGCTTTGTAAAATTCAAGTGGATAAGACCAAGCAACATCCATACCATGAACCATATCATCTACTTCCGCTGGATCTATTTGTGATATTAAAACTAAAGGAGCGTCCATGCTTTTTGTTCCAATTTTGTTTGGAAGATATTGTCTAGAAAAATTCAATAACCCATCAAGTAGCAAAAAAATTCCTGCTTCATCCCCATCACAATCTCTTCTCATCGCGGCATGAAGTAGTGGGTGAGCGTAGAGTGCTTGTGTTTTGGAAAATCCTATTATTCTTGAGACTATTCCTGCTGATGTGTGGGGGGCTAAGGCAATAACAAGATGTCCAACAATTTCTTCTTTTGAATTTATATTGTAAAATGGTTTAGAATTGTAAAATTTTTCAAGAAGTTCATCAATAAATTTTGTTATATTAAACAACACATCCTCTGCTTTTTCATCCTGTGTTTCATCGGATGATGGGAGTATTATGTCTTGGGCTTTGAGTTCTAAAGTTTGATTAGGTGATATGAGGTCTCTTCCTTTTATGTCTTTGGTGTATCCTAATTCTTTTAATTTTTCTATGTCTGTTCCAATTTCTTTTGGTTTAAAATGTGTTAAAGGAAGCTCTGTCATGTCGTACCTTATGGTCCCGTCTTTATTGACATAGAGGTTGTGTTTTGCTCGAATTATTCCTTTTATTATATTTTCTGGGATGTGGTCTTTGTTTGATGTTCCCCTTACCCCCTTGACTAGGCCTGGGAATTTTTCCATGTTGAGCTTCTTTTTTGCTAGATCTATATAGTTTTGAATTTCTACAGTTCTATTAGAGAATGTTTTTGTTACCCCGTGTTGTGGGCATGTTTCTGTAGAAATTTCGCCGCATATACTGCAAAAATATTTTTTCTTTGTAGGTTTTTCACATGTTTCACACACGGGATATATGGTTTCTGTTTTACATTTAGTACATTCATATAAAGGGAAATCTGCTGTTATTTTTCCATTCTCCATGGCAGATTGAAGAGATCTCAGCCTTCCCCCTTCTTCTCCGACAGGGAATAGTCCTTGAGGGCTTCCTGTTAGTTTTCTCATTTTTGATTTTTCTGGACGGCCCATTCTGGCTCCAATAAATGTTCCTGCTTTATCTCTTAGTGTTACTGGAGAAATTTTGTTAAGAACATCTAAGGTTTTCTCGTTATTATCTGCTTCTTGAATTATTAAATTTATTTCTTCAAAAGATTTTGTGGTTAATCCAAGACTAAATGTAAGGGCTTTTGCAATTTGTTCTTCAATAATAATAGAATCATTAGCAATTGAATGTTCTATCCCTGTTTTTTCTAGAATGTTTTTTATTTCTGTTTTGTTATTAATT
>CAZYEG010000201.1:0-2985 GCA_964646365.1 uncultured Methanosarcinales archaeon | reverse complement strand
CTGGGAGGACCGGTGCGCGAACAGGTTGAGTTCGCATCCTATCTCTTTTTTCGGCCCACTCAGTTTTAACGTTCTTTTTTGAATTATTAACTGGTTGAATGAATGTAATATTCGGACCGCTATTATCGATATTAAATGTTATTTTGGATGAGTTACGGTTCGCTGGTGTTGCAAAATCAAGACCGACGACTGTGAAATTGTGTGGTGCGTCTTCTAAGACCAGTGTATCAATATCGACATAATATGTATCTTCAGTTTCCATTGAAAGAAGAGTTCCTGATGGGCAAGCATTGTTGTTAATGCAATACTTGTATGTTGATGGGTCACCATCAGATATATTCACAATAAAACGGTATGTGCCATTAATAGTTTGGGAATCTTGAGGATCAGTTATATTTATGTAAGGTCCATTATTATCAATCGTGAAATTTATTTCTGCAGATGTGTTTGAATTACCCACCAAATCATATGCTATTGAATTGATATAATAATTGCCTTGAACAAAATTGGATATGTTGAGTTCTCCTGAACTGTAACTCCCAGCTGATCCTGATGTAGAATTATTTGGAGAACAACCTGAAGTATCACTTATGCAATAATAGACTGCTGAAGTATTTTCATTTGCCTCTTCAACATCGATTGAAATTGTTAGCGATGTTCCTAGAGTTAGGTTATAATATGGATAAGTAATATTTATGACAGGGCTGATAGTGTCAACATTAACTGTGACAGACTTATTATCATAGTTTGCAATATTATCCATTGCATAAACCTGATATTTGTATGTGCCATTTTGGTCAGATGAATTTATTATTATTGTGTAATTGTCTCCATCTCTTGAAAGGTTTCCTACAAAAACACCATCAAGCTCTAACCATACATTACTATAGTCATCCGTGCCAGGATTAAACCCTACAGGGAACGAATCTGAAATATTTTGAACAAAAATTAATATTGAAGAGTTTGAAGCAACTAATGAGTCATTAACTGTTGGAGTTGTAAGCGTTGGCGGAGTGTTGTCTATATATACATTTATATTAGTTGAATTCTGATTATTCACACTATCATTCACATATAACACATATACTTGAGGAAGAGCATCATCAGAATTTATATCAAATTCACAATTGAATTCATATCCATCGTCATTAATACCACAAACATCACAACCTGGGCCAGAAATGTGTGCTGAATCTCCATCTTTAGTCATCCATACACAATCCAGTGATAGAGTATCATTAACAGTGATGTTGATTGTTACATTACCATCAACTATACCACAATTTTCTATTGAACTGCAATTCTCTCCTGACAATGCTGAAGTTGTTGTTGTATATGAACGGTTTGTGGCAAAACCGGTATCTACTTCAAGATTAGAATATGAAGGGAGCTCTGCATCAACATAATAGTATACAATGTCACATGGTGTTTCAGAATCTCCCAAAGAAGTCCCAATAAAATTTTCACCGTAGTCATATCCATAAATTGTTATATTTTGGAAAACTGATGCTGAAATTGCACCCGACCATACATCAGTACCAGGGTCGCTAGAAAATGGGTATGTTGTTCCATTCACTTTTGCATAGACAGTCTTAATGTAGCCTGGCATTGCTGTGCCTGAATACTCAGATACGTTTACATAAACAGGAATGCTTTCACCCAATCTGTAGTAGCTCTCATTGATTGGTAAACTAATATTACACCATGCTGGTGGAGTCTGGTCAAGATAAACATTAAATGCTGCGTTATCAGTTTTCATGGTTGCATCTTCGGCATAAACTTGGACGTTAAACTGAGTATCTTCTGCAGGCAAATAGAGACAATCTGTTTCATTACTAAGACCATTTGGATGTATAGTACTAAGGAACCAGTTTCTATCACCGCCTTGATATCCAGTATTGTTGCTCATATTCCCAGTAAGATCATTTCCTGTTACTCTTACAAAATTCAAGTTATCATCAGCATCTGTCACACGTGCACTGACTACACAGCATGTACCTTCATCATCCAAACCATCATCGTTTACTACATTATCGCTGTCAGTACATGAGTAGGAAAGAATTACAGGAGGGTCTGTTGTTACATTACAATCTGAACAATACGTGTTTGTCCAGTTTTGAACGGTTGTGTTAAACCAGTATCCGCTTTCACTCTCCGTTTTTGGATTACAAAACCCATCATTATTACATGTACAATCACAGTCTCCACCAACGTCGGGATTATTGGCATCGCACGTTGAACATGTCTCCTTTATTTCATCGTTATATTCGCAAATACCATTAAAATCACAATCTCCACCACCTGTTGCATCATCAAGAAGAACTCTTATTGAACGATTAACAATCGGAATTGCAGCAACGTACGTGCTATAATTGCTTATTAGACATGAGATGTTAATTGTCGAAGGTAGTAGTGTTTCATTTCCTGTGTAATTCAAATAAAATGTTGACCATCCATTAGCATTTGAATTTACAGTCTGATTAGTAGAAGGGTTATCAGGACATCCAACACCTGAACAAAGGAAGTTAATTGGGTATGGAGTCCATAAATTTTTATCATCAAAAATCCTTTCAACTCCACATCTAAACTTAACTAGTCCTGTTGATTCGTTCCATACTACAATACTTTGACTGGAATCAGGAATATCGAAATATGGTTGAATATTGTGACGAGGTTCAACATATGAAGCATGCCAGTATGATCTGTATGGTTCTCCCCAATTATTTGTTCCTTGGGAAGTATGCCTTCGTCCGTATATATCAGAGTAGCTACTATAAACTTTTTTTGTTAATTGATCTCTAGTAGTATAGTATGATTTGTCTGCATGGGCCCGTACGTCAGAAAGGCTGGTCATATAATAATCATGTGAGATAACACCTCTACTACTTAAATTCCAAAGTGCTGTATACTTGCCATTTACTCCAGATGAGATTGTTGTTATGGATGTTCCAAGCCGAGCCTCATTCCTCCAGTCATTATAGATCT
>CAZYEG010000200.1:0-2986 GCA_964646365.1 uncultured Methanosarcinales archaeon | reverse complement strand
CTTGCAGAAATTGATATTGATGGCGGACTCATTGGTGGAGCAGCATTAAAAGCAGAATCTTTTTCTGAAATAATCAAACGATGAAATTTGATGTAGTAATAATTGGTGCAGGTCCCGGAGGACTTAATTGTGCAAAATTTCTTGAAAATAAATTAAGTGTCCTAATTCTTGAACAAAATAAAGTAATCGGACCAAAAGTTTGCGCAGGTGGAGTTACCACATACGATATGGATTATTTGAATTTGCCAAAAAATGTAATAAGCAAAACTTTTAACACTGTGACACTCATATCTGGCAAACATAAAACTATAGTTGACAAGGGCTCACCACTATTATACACTGTTGACAGGAAAGAACTTGGACAATATCAAAAAAAACTTCTTAAAAAAACAATAATCAAAACTAATTCTAGAGTGACAGAAATAAAAAATAATTATGTTATTGTAAACAAAAAAGAAAAAATTTTCTTCAAATACCTCGTTGGAGCTGACGGTTCAGGATCAATTACAAGAAGACATCTCGGTCTCAAGACAAAAAATACTGCCTCAGTTTTTCAGTACATCATTCCAACAAACAAATACAAGAATCTTGAGATTCATGCTGATTCAGATTTCGGTCCATGGTACGCCTGGATATTCCCAAACAAAAATTTTGTATCCATTGGAACAGGGTGTGATAAAAATCACTTTCCAATAAAAAAACTTAGACAAAACTTTGACAAATGGATAAAAAAACACAACATTGATCTTTCTAAAGCAAAATATGAGGCATTCCCTATAAACTATGACTATAGAGGATACAAGTTCGGAAATAAATTACTAATTGGCGACGCTGCTGGGCTTGCGTCAGGAATTACTGGAGAAGGTGTTTACCAAGCTCTAATCTCTGGTGAAGAAGTTGCAAAACTAATTCTCAACCCAAAATACAAGGCAAAAAAGATGAAAGCACTGATAAAAAGATGGAAAACAGACAAATTAATCATCAAGATACTGCCAAAAAATAAATTTCTAATTTCAGTAATAAAAAATCTGATAGTGATATTTTCAAAATCAAGAAGTCTTCAAAAATTCATGGTTAAGTTTGCCACTTAAATAAAATACAAAAACACATTGCCCCAAACAATTGTCACAATAAACGCAATAAGAAAACTAGGGACAAACGGAATACCATCCTTAACAAGAATCTTTCTCTTAGGAAACATCTTTCGCAACTCTTCTATCTGTTCCTTTTCAATTCCAAGATCGGACGGACCGGTAATACGTATTTTTTTACCAACTATATCATACCCGTGGTGCTCAAGAACATATTCACAGACTTTTTTATTCTTAACTTTCCCAGCAAGAACTTTCTCGACATCAACTCCCTTAAATCGTCTTTTCAATTTTTTAACTGCCTTAGAATAAGACTTCTCTCCTTCAAATTTCTTAAAAGAAATATTTTTCACATTCTTTACCATCACATCATCAACTATCCAATCCCCCTCTGTAAGTTCTTTAGGAAGAGCATATCTCGTCATGCAGACTTTTTCAAGCGACTTTATTGAAACAGATAAATTATACGTAACAAAAAGCAAACACGAAATAACAAAGGCAAAATAAGCATACATTCTATCAAACCTAAGCAGAACTACAGACATGATCAATATAACAATTGCAACATAGTTAACTATTCGCCTATACTTATTGTCTTGTTTTTTCATCTCTTCCAAGAATTTTTTAAAATTCTTAACTATCAAAAAAGTTGTCCAAAACAAGCCATATAACCCACCAAAAAGTATTATATTAATAAAAAGCGTAGCTAAAAGAGGAATATTCCCTAACAATGGATTAAAAAACTCTTCTAAAAACACAGGATAAGTTGCAAAAAGTGCACCAAGTGCCATAAGCATCTTAGAGTCGCCTCCTCCCCACTGACCAGAATAAAACATAACCATTCCTACAGCAAAACTAGCAACAAAGCCAACTGTACCATAAAATATACTATGATAATCCCAAAGTATCAAACTCTCTATCAATCTAAGTCCAACACCAGAAATCATCAATCCATAATTCAACCAATCAGAGACCTCTCTCGTACGTAAATCCATTATACTGCCAGCAACAAGCCCAGCAAATCCAATAAAAAATAATACAATACCAATCTCCATTTTATATAACCTTTATGGCACAAGTTTATAAATATTATCACATTAACATACATTTAACGATGGTTCTAGAGAAAATCAAAAATATCATCGAAAGACCAAAAGGAAAACCATACCATATAGGTATATACATAGATGGTAACATTTCTTGGTCAAAAAAAAACAATAAAGACCTTAGCATTACTTTTCAAAAATCTTTCTCAAAAATACTCGATGTAATAAAAGAACAGATAAAAATTGACATACCTGTTTTCACGATAAATCTAGTCTCAACAAATCTTCTAAACACAAAGCATGGTACCATAATAATTGATGCTCTAATTAATTTCTTTGAAGAATTAAACAAAAGTGAGATACTGGATAAGCATCAAATAAAAGTATCAATACTTGGAAAATGGTATGACATGCCAGGAAAAGTCATTGAAAAAATAAAAGAAACAATAGAAAAAACAAAAGATTACACTGAATATTACCTTAATTTATGTATTAATTATGATGGAAAAGAAGAAATTGCAGACTGCTGCAGGATACTTGCAAGAAAAGTTCTTGCAGGAAAAATCTCTCCTGAAGCAATAAGCAAAGAAATGATTAAAGAAAATATCTATAGCTCATTCCTTCCACCTGACCTAATCATCAAAACAGGTAAAAAGAAAAAATTATACGGATTTCTTTTATGGGACAGCACAAAAAGCAAGATATACTTCTCAGGCAAACCTTGGGCGGACTTCGAAATTAAGCACATTCAAAAGGCCATCGAGGACAGTTGATTCTATCTTTTTAAAGCAAAACCGATACCTTTATATATTACATCGACATTCTTCTTGTTGACCTTAAGTCAACGAG
>CAZYEG010000199.1:0-2999 GCA_964646365.1 uncultured Methanosarcinales archaeon | reverse complement strand
AACCAGAACATAAACAAGATTGGCTAGTGTTATATCACGATCCAACCCCATTTAAATCAGAAATGTTCATGTCCGTAACTCAAGATGTCCCAAAAGCAAACAATCTAAAGATCTCCGGGACATTCATCTCAAAAGTATTTGATGGTCCATATAATTCTGTTCCAAAATTCATAAAAGAAATGAATGCATATCTAAAAAAAGAAGCAAAAGATTACTACATACATTACGCTTACTGTCCAAAGTGTGCTAAAAAACATGGACATAATTACATGGTTCTTTTTGCAGAAGTGTAATCACTTTCTAAGTTTTAAAATTGGCATTTGCTGACTAAATTCATCTCCAGTTGTAAGCCACTCAACAGAATTAAATCCCACGCTAGCAATTAATTCTTCTTTCTCAACTGTTCTAAATCTTGCATCATCAGACATTGATACAAGAAGTTTAACATGCTCAAAATCAGATTGCGATATTCTTTTATCTTTAAACCAACCATCCACCGTTTTTCTACACATTGGATAATCAACATACTTCTCATCGTCGCAACATTTCATATACAATGCGACCTCTAAATATGTAAACAAAGGATAATCTCTTTTTACAAAAGACCATTTGTCAAGAAAATCTTCAAGTTTATCCCGAAATTTCAAATCAAAAACATTTCCTCTACAAAAAAACACTCCATTAGGTTTCAACGCATTATACATAACATTAAACATAGTTGTAATTTCTTCTTTTTTTATAACATTAAAAATTCTATGACCTAAAATAAAATCAAACTTATTGTTCTCCTTAATTTTTAACCAATCAGTTTCTAATAACTCTTCTCCAACGTATTTTTCTTTACTATATTTTGTCAAATCATCATAATTACTTTTAACAAAATCTGCAACCACCGGAAAAATCCCTAATTTTTTACACAAAGATCTATACTCGATAGTTGAACCCAAAATAAGTATCGTTGGTTTTCCATCAAAATCACTTATTTCTTTTTCGAGAATTTCTAATTCCTTTTTACATGGTCTTGCAGGCACTGGAAATTTATCCCATATCTGTGCATAATCCCAACTTGCACCATCAATATTTTGTGCTTTTACCATTTTTTCATTTAACCCACAAACTATGCCCAAACTGAAGCATAACATCATACCCAGTAACATTCGGGGTATCACATGCACCATAACAAGAACCAGACCATATCGTGATATCAACATCTACTTCCTTAGAAATCATATCAATTATCTTATCTGCTTTTGCCTTCAAGCCATCCGGCAATTGTAAAAGAACTGTATTTGCTTTACTCTTTTTAATCTCTTCAACTGCTTTTCCAATTTCTAAATTAAGTTCCATAAAAGAAATAACACTCTATATATATTTAAAACTTACTTAATAGCCTTGTAAGCAGGACGTATAATTCTATTAGATGTTACCAATTCCTCAATCCTATGCGCACACCAACCAACAATTCTAGCCATTGCAAACATCGGAGTATAAACTTCTTCAGGAATTCCAAGCATGTCATAAACAAACCCAGAAAAGAAATCAACATTAGCACATAACACTTTTTTCTTACCAGTAACTTTCTCAAAAACTGTTGGAACTAATTTTTCAATCATCAAATATAATTCATATTCTTTTTCACGGCCTTTCTCAATTGCTAATGCTTTAGCCTGTTCTTTTAATAATACTGCACGAGGGTCAGACAAAGTATAAACCGCGTGACCAAAACCATATATTTTCCCACTAGCATCAAATCCTTCTTTTCGAAGCAATTTCCCCAAAGCTTCAGTAACAGATTTCTCATCATACTCTGCACAATGCTCTTTAATATAATTCATCATGCCCATAACTTTAAGATTTGCTCCTCCATGAAGTGGACCTTTAAGTGAACCAATTCCTCCAGCTATTGCCGAATAAGTATCTGTCCCAGAAGAAGTTATCACTCGCGTAGTAAAAGTTGAATTATTACCTCCACCGTGTTCCATATGAAGTATCAAACATTTTTCTAAAGTTTCCGCTTCAAGTTTTGTAAATTTACCGTCCTTACGAAGCAAATGAAGAAAATTCTCAACAGAATTCAAACCATTTATTGGGTGATGTATTACTAAACTATCATTATAATAAACATGTCTCATTGCATGATATGAGTATGCAATAATCGTTGGGAATTTTGCAATTAAACCAAGTGATTGTTTAATAACATTACTAACAGAAATATTATTTCCATTCTCATCTAAAGCATAAAGAGCCAAAACTGATTTTGAAAGCATATTCATTAAATCTTTCCCTCTTGCCTTCATTATTACATTCTCTGTAAAATTCTGTGGTATCGATCTACCATTTTTCAATTTCTCTGAAAACTCAACAACATCCTGCGGCAACTCACCAAACAAAAGCAAAAACGCAACCTCATCAAAACTCTTCTCAATTAGATCCTTTACATCGGTATCTCTATACTTGAGTATTCCTTCAATTGGAATTATATCTTCATCAATCTTTTCAAATCCAAGTACTGCTGAAATCCGTGTTAAACCAACAAGAACACCAGATCCATTCTCATTTCTAAGTCCCTGTTTTACATCATATTTAGAATAAAGTTCTCTATCAAGTTTATTGTTACGAATAACCAAGTCTTCATATCCCATAAAAAAGAAAAATACACTGAAATTTATAATGTTTACTAAAATTTACTTAAAATTAATAATATATTATTCGTATTTTTTACGATTTTGTTAAATTTATACTAAAAAAAGGCAATATTTATTTATTTTTGTTAAACCTAAGAACACCATCTTTATTAACAAATTCTCCGTCAATAAACTGTTCAACAACATACATATTAGACTTAGCATGATCTGATAACTTTTTACAAGAAATTTTATTCTCCTTATTAAACACCAAAAATGGCAAAATTTGATCAACAATAAACTCATCTTCCTTAAACAATTTTTCTGCACATTTTCTACCAACAATCTCGGACTTAATTCCTTTCTCTCCAAGCA
>CAZYEG010000198.1:0-3005 GCA_964646365.1 uncultured Methanosarcinales archaeon | reverse complement strand
ACGCAGTGACATATGTACATGGTAACCCAGAATTGCCTACATCGACATTAGGTGTTCTTAAGACGGTTACAGACCTGCCTGTTCATGAAAGCTTTTATTTTCAACATATATGGGAAGAACTTTTAAGCATATTTCCTGATACTTCTCCAACATTTGTTGATGGTGCTGTATATCTTGAAATTAGTGGAAAAGTAAGTCCTGTTGATATGACAGTGTTTAGAAGGCCTTCTATAGTACAAAAAGATGATAAAGTTGTCTATATCCAAACACACGGTTATGATTTTGCATTTGGTCCTTCTGGCAGTGTTGAAACTGTAAAAGAAATGCTTCTTGATCATGTTGATAAAGATCGTGGACTTTGTATTGTTGAACCAAATGGTGGATCTAGAGCAGAAGTTAAAACAGAAGGTGCGGACATTGTTAATGCTGGAATTTATGGTATTGATGATTTTGTTGAAGGATATTATGGACACTTTATTGATGTCGCTGACTATGATAGTCTAATTTCAAGAAGAACTGTTTTGAGAAAAAATATTGATAGGCTTATTTCTCAGCAAAGATACGAAGACGCCATACAATCTAGAGATGAAATAACAGAAATTGACGCACAGCTCCCACCAGAGATTAGAGAGCTTTTTAAATGAATTTACGTTTTCCTTCTTTATGCATGAAATAGTAAACTATTATGAACTAACAAAGGCGATTACAGAAAGAAATCTTCCTGATGGTGTGGATGATTCAATACTAGAAGAAATGCCTTTACTAACTGTAAGATGTTGCAATAGTCAGGGTACTAGATATTCTGATGCATCTCTACTTACAATGCATGATATTGATCCTTTGTTTTTAGTTCCAGTTATTGCTAATGGATCTGAAATTTATGGTGGCGATAGACATACTATTTCTAATGGGCAGGTCGATATAGCATTCTGGGAATATCTGCGACTTGAAAAGCCAGAACTTCATGAAACTTTTATTAGATATATCCAGGAGGGGTATAAAGACAATAGAGATATGAAAAAAAATACTCTATTTAAAGAAGGAACAAGAACCAGAAAACCTATAGACTGGACAAATGCTGATATAGATGAGATTCTAAATCTGAGTCTCGCTGAACGAGTTGAGCTTAGCGGTGGTGATAGAGTAACTCTTAAACAACTAGGAAATGAACACTATCCGACAATTAGAGATTTTGACTTCTACGATAGAAATATATCTGTACGACAAAGAATTGCAGTTGCGAAAAATGCAGTGATTGATAATCTTGTTAATGCAGAAAGAATCAAACAATTATCTTATGCTGATAAAGATATTATGGAAATGGTTAAAATCCATCCAAACTATCAGGGTGCGGAAGTTCTAGAACATGGTTATACTGGCTGCTGAGGTGTGGGGCTATATAACTCTAGATCCGCAGTATATTTTGGATCAATCGAAAGGATTAATGGCTCATAGTGCTGATGAAACAACATGTCATGATACGAGGTAGCATCTTCTGGTATAGCGAGTAAAATATTTGCATCTTTTTGCCAGAAATCAACATTCTGTTTCTGATACGTTACACGTCCATTTAAACTCCATGGTTCGACCCTTACTTTTTCTAAAAGACTGTCTGACACCTTGCATCTTTAAGACCTGGGGAAATATCCATCATGTCTCTAGTTAAACCTGCAAGCAACTTTTGATGTTCTGCTTGTGAGAAATGCTGATACAAATATGTAGTGCTACCAGAAGTCGAGCTAGCTATCACATCATCTATATATGCCGTACTTGCTGCATCTACATCTCTCCTAAGTAGCTCAATTTCCGAGCTGAGCCCTTCTCTATGTTCTTGTGTTATATCTGGATAATTAGCAAAAAACATTCCTAGATTATGAAAATAATCAGAGAAATTATTAGCCCTTATTGCCTCATGAACACTATGATAACTAGCTTGAAATGCTTTTAATTGCTCATCGAGCCTTCTAGCTGGGTCTTGTGGTTGTTCAGAAGACATACCCTTTAGTATTAATTCTATATTTAAAAGTCTATGGGTTTTGAGTTATAAATTATATAAATTATATAAACTGGACTGGAGAAAAGCCGTATGTAATGGCGCCTGTGACATCCTCTTCATTTGGGGTCATTTCAAGAACTATGTATGACATGTCGTTGATTACTTTTGCTGGAAAAACTTCAAAATCTTGTCTGGATGATGGGTCCTGCATCAGACTTAACAGGTCATCTGGTGCTAAATTGACATACACAACATTTGGATCTTCTCCAAATAACTGTTTTGTGTAAGTCGCTTCTAGAATTTGCTCACTTTTAGAAGGATAATACTTTGATAAGAATACATGTTCATCTGCATAAGCATGTGAAAGAGCCTCTTGCAATCTTGTTCCATAAACTTCTTGCATTGTATCGTGCATCTGCCTAAGACGGGCATAAAGATCTGAATCTCTTGGATTGTCTTCCATGATTCTTGAAATAAGCCATCTTCCTTCCTCGTAATCTTTTCTAAATGGCTCGAAAGGTTCTCTATAATTCCTAAAGAATGATTCATAGACAAACCTAAGTCTATCTACTCCTTCTAACTCTACATCGTTCTTCACTGCAGTTTTTTGGGGTTGGGAAGTAATTAATAAAACTTTTTATAGGCTATAATAGTCTTCAAGTATAATCTGGTCGTAATTATCGCTTGCTTTTGCCGTGTAAAGCTTTCCTTCGCCAACCTCTACAATCTTTTTTGCAAGATCCTCTCCAGCTTCATCAAGATCTATTCCAATCATCGATATTGAGACCCCCCTTTCCCTTGCCATGGCTGCTGCATCAAGAGTCTCTTTTTCTGGATCTTTTCCAATGTTTGGCATTGCGTCTGTAAGAAGGATAAGATGCTTTGTAACCTCGTGGTCTGGAAACATCATTACTGCGTCATGTATCGTCTGAGCAATATTTGTTTCTTTTCCTGTACGCACTTTTGTGATTGATTTTAGAAGTTGCCAAAAATCTCTTGTAGGTGACAC
>CAZYEG010000197.1:0-3024 GCA_964646365.1 uncultured Methanosarcinales archaeon | reverse complement strand
AAAACGGAAATTCTTGAGCGAATGCAGTGCCCCCTTAAGGACGCTGCAACAAACCTTGTGTTTGGGAAGGGGAATTCAAGTGCAAAGCTTATGTTTATTGGTGAGGCTCCTGGAGAAAAAGAGGATTTAGAAGGGGTGCCTTTTGTTGGTAGAGCAGGAAAACAGCTTGATGGGTTACTTTCTTCGATTAGTCTTTCTCTTGATGACGTTTATATTGCAAATATATTGAAATATCGTCCACCAAAAAATAGAGATCCGACAATGGATGAAATTAAGAGGCATACACCATATTTGATTAAACAAATTGAGGCTATAAAACCAAAAGTGATTGCAACGCTTGGGAATTTCTCCACAAAATTTGTTTTAGCAAAATTTAATCCAGAGGGTATGAAAAAAGTTTCAGGCATTAGTGATCTTCATGGAAAGCCAGTGGAAATAGAAGTGAATGGTGTGCCTTTTTTGGTTATTCCACTTTATCATCCGGCTGCAATGCTTTATAGGCCGAAGTTGAGAGATACGCTTGAGGCGGATTTCAAGATAATAAGTGATTATTTATAGTAAGATATTTTTTTATTATGGTAACATAATTCTATATTTAAAATTACGGATATTTTCCGAACATGTTCACTTCCCATTGGACATCTATACGTAAGACTAATAAGAAAATAACTTTGTCTTTATTTATTATGACAACAACGTATTGCATATGGAGTCTTGGTATGAAAATAAATATTAAATTGAGAAAAAAGTATTTAGATACAATAAATAATCAAATTAAAATTCAATATGGTTCTAAAAGAAGAATATATGTTAAATTAATTTGTTATTATAATGTACCATATGACACATTTGAAACAAGATTAAAACCATCTTATCCCTATTTCATTGATTTTGAAATTATTTATTATTTGTGTAAAATCTTGTTCTTAAATCTATTTGAGATGCAAAGAAATATTATTGCGTATAAATCCAGAAAAGGTGTTAATTATATTGTTAATCCAATTTTACCGATTAGAATTACGCCTATTTTTGATATGTTGATTGCTCATAACATTGGTGATGGAACGGTTATTGATCCTAAGAACAATCGTAAACCATATTTTGGTTATAGACAATGTAATCCTAATTTTATGAGTTTATATGTGAAAAAAATAGAATCTGTATTTGGCAAATTGAGATATAATAGAAATAAGATTGATACGACTCGTACATATTTCCCAACAGTAGTATCAGATCTAATTTTTAGACATTATAATCTCAATACAAAAAGTTTTTTATCAAAGAAGGCAAGAATACCCCCACAATTATTTAACAAAAATAAAGAGAGTATGCTTGCTTTTCTTTTGGCAATAATTATCGATGATGGGCATGTAGATTCAAATCTTATTGTCATAGGGTTAAAAAATACAGCTTTAGCTCAGGATTTAGAACGATTGTGTAATATTTTGAACTATGATTGTTCATATAAAGCTAGAAAAATGGCCAATGGTATTTATGGGTATTTGTATATTTTAAAAAATGGAGTAGTGAAATTATGGAATGATTATCTTGTTCTGAAGAGGAATTATCCAATGGTGTCTATGGGGTATAAAGAACAAAAAATACGGCAAAGTTTTTTGATTTATAAACGAAAAATTATTAGGACAAAAGGAAATTGCAAGAAAATATTGAATATCCTTTTAAATAAAACATACTCAGTTAATGAATTGGCAAATCTTATAAATATGACTCGACAAGGAGTAAGATATCATATTCATGTTTTAGAAATACAACAAAAAATTCAGAAAGTGGGGTTTTCTAATAATAACATTCTCTATAGTGGAATAAAAAGTTTTAAATAAAATAATTTGATTCTAAAAATAATGGTATTGGTTGGCTGTATTGGAAAACCATCATGTGGAAAAAGCACGTTCTTTAAGGCAGCGACGCTTGCAAATGTAGATATTGCTAATTATCCTTTTACAACAATAAAACCAAATCATGCTGTTGGTTTTGTAAAAGTGAACGATCCAGCTGTTGATTTTGGGAAACATTCTAATCCTCGTGTAGGATATGTGATGGATGATTTTCGTTTTGTACCTATTGATCTTATTGATGTTGCAGGGCTTGTTCCTGGAGCTCACAAAGGTGAAGGGATGGGAGCGCAATTCTTGAGTGACCTTAATCAAGCAGATGTTTTGATTCATGTTATTGATATTTCAGGTAGTGTAAATGAGCGAGGGGAACCATGTGGTCCTCTTGGCTATGATCCACTTAATGATGTTGAATTTTTAGAAAAAGAACTCGATTACTGGTATTTAGATATCATTAAAAGAGGTTGGGATAAATTTTCTCGTACTATTCAGCAAGAGAAGGCACAAACACATAAGGCGATTGCTAAGCAGTTGTCTGGTCTTGGTGTTGATGAGGATCTTGCACAATTTGCAATTGATAAGCTTGAGCTTAATGCAGAGAAACCATCTGTCTGGACGGATGAGGAGTTGCTTAATCTTGCAACACTGCTTCGTGTGAAGACAAAACCGATGATAATTGCTGCAAATAAGATAGATGTTCCTGGAGCTGAGAAGAACTTGGATAGATTAAAAGAGAAGTATCCAGATTATATGATTGTTGGGTGTAGTGCAGAGTCCGAATTAGCCCTAAAAGAAGCAGATAAACATGGTGTGGTCAAATATATACCAGGTGAAAAAAGTTTTGAAATTCTTGATGAAACGAAGTTAAATGAGAAGCAAAAGGCTGCACTTGAGTTTATGAAGCAAAATGTGCTTGAGAAGTTTGATTCAACAGGAGTTCAAAATGTTCTTAATCATGCAGTGTTTGAATTGTTGCGATATGTGCCAGTGTTTCCTGGTGGAGTAGGGAAACTAGAGGATTCAAATGGGAATGTTATTCCGGATTGTTTTTTGATGCCTCCTGGAAGTACTGCGATAGATTTTGCGTTTAAGTTGCATACTGATTTCGGTAAAAATTTCATTAAAGCAATTGATGTACGTAAGAAGATGCCAATTGCGAAGGATCATGTTC
>CAZYEG010000196.1:0-3032 GCA_964646365.1 uncultured Methanosarcinales archaeon | reverse complement strand
TATATAAATGTATTGTTTTTATACGATATTGTATTATTATTGTACAATACGGAAATGTTCCGGTTTTTTCTAGAGAATACATATTAAAAAAATGGGATTACTAGTTATATGAATGATTATCATATAATTAAATTCAGAATACTTGAAAAAATGATTAAGAGAAGAAAGTATGGAGCTTCACATACTCCAAATATCTTAAAGGGATTATCTAAAGAGATTTATGGTTTAAAAGTTACAAGAGAGGTTATAAAAGATTTAATTCAATCTGGCTGGTTAATTCAGCAAAAGAAGACAGGCGAATGGCATTACTCTTTGAATGCTGAGAAAGCAAAAGAGATAATGGAGTTTTTGGAAGGTGGTTAATAATTGTTTACCTTTTGAACTCTTGCAGGAGCTTTTTTTATCATCTTACCAAACTTTTCCATTATGTACTTTATGTCGTCAGTAAATGTTTTGGGGAATTCTTTTAATTCTTTTTCAAGCTCTTGTTTTGTAAAGACCTGTATTCCGCATGATTCACTATCAACAAAGCGGATTGCTCCGTCATAATAACCGATGTAGTACTGTGTCATACTTGGTTCAATCCAAGATTTTCCGTTTGCAAGTTTTCTGTGTGATTTGAAATGATCTAGATATGAAATTTTTGTTAGAACTGCAAGGATGTTTAGATCTGTTACTGAAAGAGTGTGATCAAATTCGTCTCTTGGAACTATTGTCGATGGAATTCCAAGTTCTTCAGCGCATTCCTTTAGTATTGTAAGACTAAATGAATCTCCTTTTGTAACGTGTCCACCAATTGTCTTATCCCACATGCCAGCATTATCTCCTTTCCATTTTGATCTTCTTTGCATTATGATGTGTCCGCTTGATGTCATAAGGAGGTTTGTACACTTTACTAAAAAGAAGGTTATGGATTGGGAAGACTACGGTATTATTCCTAGTATTGCAATAAGGACTTCTAATGGTGATGATGATGTGGCTCCTGCTAATGCTTTGCATCTTGCAAGAGTATACTTTTCTCATCTTGCTGGAGACTCTGAATTCTCTGATGAAAATGTGGTGATGAGGGATGGAAGAGATTTTCCTTTTTTGACTGGGGTAATTCAGTATAGGTTGACTAAGGATCAATTAAAGAGCTTTCTTGCTGATGAGAATTTGGTAGATGAAGTTGTTTTTGCAGAAAGTATATTGCCACGAAATGTTGGTTATTTTAATAACCAGGGTAAACATCTTGATGAGTTGTTAAGAGAAGAGGTTCCTTTGTTGCTTGATGAAGGTGAGAGTGTTGAGTTTAATCCTCCAATGATGGTTCCGGAGAGTGCTGACAAGTTTGTCCCAAAATATCACATGGAGGATGCTGGTGTTTTTGCGGCTTTTAGTGGTATTAATATTGATGAAATAATGACAAAGTTTGATATTGACGATCCTTCACAAGCTTATACTGCTATGGTAACTAATTTTTTTATGACTGCAGGTGTTGTCATGGATATAAAATATCGTGTGATGACTTATGAACCGAATGATCATGGACTAACTCTTGATGAGGTTGCTCGTGAACTTCATACTACAAAAGCAAAGGCTTCATCTATTCAGATAGGATGGCAAGATAAAGGAGTTCTTTTTCAAATGGCACAAGAATATGATGAGGTTTCATATGATGGGTTAAATACGGTATTTCTTGATATTTTACATGGTAAAGGTGTAACTGTAGTTGATGGGGAAACAGGGAAGGAATATTCAATTGATGATAGAACTGTAAGGGATTTGAGGGCAGATAGAGCCTTGCTTGATGAAGCAATCGAGCAGGCTAACGCAGAATTGCCAGATGCAGTTTATGATGTTAGGAAGATGAATGCAGAACTTAGAAGGCAGTATTCTGTTGATAAAACTCAAGGTGATGATAGACAATATGTTTCTTTGGCTTATGAAGCTTTTACTGCTGGCGGAAGAAGAGTTCAGTCAGTAGTTGATATTGAAGAGATAGAGTCAATACGACAATTAAATCCAAATATGTGGAGGAGGATTGAGTGGGGACTTGATTTGAGAGAAGCTTATGATAATTCAGAAAACTATGCTGATTTTATGTCATCTGAAGAATTTATTGCTACAAATGCCATTACTCGAGCGCGATTTGATAAGCTTGTTTCAAGAGGTTATCTTACTTTAGAGAATCCTGCACTTTTAGCAATGGAGGTTTTTTTAGATGAGGCTGAAGCATTATCTGAATTTGATGCAATTTATTTTTCTGGAAGAGGTAAGGATTGGGTTACAAGAACTCCTCAATTAGTTGGTAGAGCTGAATTGATTGATCAGGCGATTGCTCCGGGTGTAGATTTTGATTTAGTTATGTCACATTGTGCTGAACTTGGTGTAGATCTATTTGAAAGATTGGTTGCGTATGATGTTGATGGAGATACAAGGTATCTTGTTGGGGAGGCAAGAAGTATGCTATTGAGTAATCCAGATGTGAGAAATGTTAGGACTCGATTGTTTGTGGACAATTATTTGGATGAAGCAGTTCAAATTGCAACTGATAGATGGTATAGAACAGCGTCTGAAACAAGAGAGTTTTTAGGTGTTGATGATGCGCAGCTTGGAAGGTTGATTAAGAGGGGTTGGATAGAAGCTGGAGATATTGGTCTTGGAGAAGAGATTGCATCACTTGCAAGTCAAGGGATGTCTGAGAGATTTTCAATAAGTGCAACTGACATTTATGCTTCTCCAGGAGTTTATCTTGAAAAGATGCATGGTGTGACTAACCTAGGAGATTTTGTGGCTCGTACATATTCGTTAGACGATATTCAAAGAGATCTTTTTGGTCAAGGAGAGCTTGCTGACAGAGTTGCTAAATGTTGTTTTGATGAAGAAGCAAATCCATTTAATTTAATTTTTTTAAATGTTCGTGGAGAACAAAGAGTATATGTTGATGATGTTAAGAGGATGTCTGCAGAGTTACAGAGGGGGTCACATAAAATAAATCTTAAACGAGAAGTCACATCTAGACTTGGAGTAAATAAAGTGCCAGCGGGATA
>CAZYEG010000195.1:0-3045 GCA_964646365.1 uncultured Methanosarcinales archaeon | reverse complement strand
ATATTTAGTCGTGCATCAAAGGTGCCGATATGGTTTTTATCACATGCGGTTTAGGTGGAGGAACAGGTACAGGATCTGTCCCAGTTATTGCAGAACAGGCAAAGAAAGTTGGCGCACTTACAATCGGTGTCGTTACAATTCCATTTACCATGGAGGGACAGCGAAGATATGAAAATGCAATTATCGGTTTAGAAAAACTTGAAAACATTGTTGATACACTTATCGTAATTCCAAATAACAAACTATTGGAGCTTGCTCCGGATTTACCGCTCAGTACAGCATTTAAAGTTGCTGATGAGATTTTGACCAGTTCTGTAAAAGGAATTGCTGAGCTTGTAACAAAAGCAGGTCTTGTAAATCTTGATTTTGCAGATATCCGTGCAGTAATGGGCAACGGTGGAGTTGCATTGATTGGTGTTGGAGAATCTGACACAGATAATCGTGCAGAAGAGGCAGTTGAAAAAGCTATAACAAACCCACTGCTTGATGTTGATGTTGCAGGTGCAAATGGTGCACTTATCAACGTTGTTGGTGGAACAGATATGACTCTTCAAGAAGCAAAGACAATTGTTGAAAAAATATCAGAAAAGCTTGATGAAGATGCAAAAATCATCTGGGGAGCACAGATCTCAGAAGAGCTCACAGGCATGATACGTACTATGATGATTGTGACAGGAGTAAAGTCGTCACAGATATTTGGTCCTGCTAAAAGGACAGTAGATAAAAGAAAAGAGGAGATTAGCGATTCGTTAGGAATCGAATTCGTGGACTAAAATGGAAAATTTAAGTAAACTAAAATCGTTTTTAATCGAATGTAAGAGGGTATTAAAAGTGACAAAGAAACCGACAATGCTGGAATTCAAGACAATTGTCAAAGTCTCAGGACTTGGCATGGTAGTTATTGGACTAATTGGATTCGTAATACAGATTATAAAACAGATACTAGTACCGTGATTAAAATGGAAGAAGAACAAAAAACTCAGGAACCAAAAGAAGAGCAAGCAGCACAGATTTTTGCTCTTAGAACTACAGCAAACAGAGAAGACCAAGTTATGGACTTTTTATCTAGCAATGTTAAGAAGAAAAAATTGAATGTTTACTCAATTATTAGGCCTCATGGTCTTAGAGGTTACATCTTTTTAGAAGCCGATAAGAAAACTGAAGCAGAGCAAGCAGCATTTAATGTACCTTACGCTAGAGGAATACTTGCAAATAATATTGATTATAAAGAAATCGAACACATGCTTGAACAGGTCAAGAAAGAAGTTAATATCCAGAAAAACGATATTGCAGAAATTATTTCAGGACCTTTCAAGAGAGAAAAGTGTAGAATTACAAGAATCGATAAGGTAAAAGAGGATGTTGTAGTAGAGCTTCTTGAAGCTGCAGTACCTATTCCAATTACTCTAAAGATTGATTCAGTAAAAGTTATCAGAAGAGATTCAGATGACGACGATTCAATAGATGATTAATTTTTTTCTTTATTTTTTTTAAACACCAGTCGATAGACTATTCTAATTATACTGTTTTAATCAAAAGATATAAAAACTCCCAGATATATCATTTAGTAAAAGAGAGGAGATTATGGCACTTTTTGATAGGAATAAGAATAATAATGCTAATGTAGATTCTAAACTTAATTCTGTAGATAAAAATAAGCCAAATTTTTACATTGATATTCGTCCAAAGTTAGTTAAGTTGCCTGAATTTACTGATGAAACAAAAATCAATGTAAGATATCCACTTCTTTCTCCACATGCTTTTGCTCATATATTTTGGGACGAGAAAAATGAAGAACTTGTATATTACATTGAAGAGCCTCAGTTGACTGATACAGAAAAAGATGTCTTACGTCTTATTCAGATGGGACTTGAAGAGATGATTAACATCAGTTTTGTAAAAGCCAACAAGTTTAATTTGGTTATTGATTATCTTGAAAAAAATGTCCAATCAATTCTTATCGAATTAGGTACAAAAGTATCAGCATCTACTTATCAAAAAATAATGTATTATGTCTTTCGTGATTCTGTAGGTCTTAACGCTGTTGAACCGTTACTTCATGATTATTACATAGAAGATATTGAATGTAATGGGCACGATTTTCCAGTATATGTTGTTCACAGAAAATATGAGAATATCAAAACAAATTTAATCTATAGTAATCCAGGAGAATTAATTGATTTTGTAGAAAAGCTTGCCCAAAGAACAGGCAGATATGTTTCTTATGCAAAACCACTTTTAGATGGTACACTTGAGGATGGAAGCAGAGTAAATGCAGTCTATACACAAGATGTAACCACACGTGGACCGACATACACTATAAGAAAGTTCACCAAGGAGCCGCTTACGCCACTAAATCTTATTGAAATGGGGACGGGAAGCCCAGAAATATTTGCATATCTTTGGATGTGTATCGAAAATAAGTTTAACATAATAATAGTTGGTGAGACGGCATCTGGAAAGACCACTCTTCTTAACAGTATTTGTTTTTTCGTTCCTCCAGAAGCAAGAATATGTTCAATTGAAGATACAAGAGAAATAAATATACTTCACGATAACTGGCTTCCTTCTGTTTCTAGAGATGGATTTGGAATTCCTGACATTCGAGGAAATAAATATGGTGAAGTCACATTATTTGATCTTCTAAAAGAATCCTTCAGACAAAATCCAGATTATGTGATTGTAGGAGAAGTTAGAGGAGAGGAAACGTCTGTCTTATTTCAAGGTATGGCATCAGGGCATCCAAGTATGTCCACATTTCACGCATCATCTGTTGAAACACTTATAAGAAGACTACAGACGCCGCCAATCAGTTTATCATCATCTTTAGTTGAAAGTCTAAATATCTGTATCTCTGTAAGTCATATAAAAGAATTAAAAAGAAATTTAAGAAGGGTTCGGCAGATTGATGAAATCCAGTCAGTTGATCAATGAACATCAGGCAAAGCAGAAACAAATGTACCATACACTTGGGATCCAAGAGATGATAAATTTAAATCTTCAGGATTTTCAAATACCCCCCTAATATTTACATACTCCATATCT
>CAZYEG010000194.1:0-3056 GCA_964646365.1 uncultured Methanosarcinales archaeon | reverse complement strand
TTTTTGTTTTTCTTTTTTTGTTTATTATACCTAATGAAATTAACAATATTCCTAAGCTACCGATAATTTTCATTAAAATCATATTATATGTTAATTAGTTGTTAACAATTTAAAACTTTTGTAAATCGCATAGCCACATAGATTTATATATGATATTAATACATCTAATCTTAGAATGAGCGACATGAAATTATATGATAATCTCGTTGATGGGCTTAGAGAATTCTTTAAAGAAGCGGGATTTATTAAAGCCTTTATCGGACTTAGTGGAGGGATTGATTCGGCGGTTGTAGCAGCTCTTGCAGTCAAGGCTCTAGGTAATGATAATGTTACAGGTATTAGTATGCCTTCGAAGATATCCAGTGAGGGTAGTATAGTTGACGCTCAAAAGTTAGCGGAGAATTTAAAAATTAATTTTATTAAAGTTCCTATAGGAAAAATTGTGGCTGAGGTAGAGGACTCATTGGCAGATTCTTTTAAAGGAAAAGAAAGAGGTCTTGCAGAGGAGAATATGCAGGCAAGAGTTCGTGGTACAATTTTAATGTCGTTTGCTAATAAGTTTAATGGTTTAGTAATAAATACAGGAAATAAGACTGAGGCTGCCCTAGGTTATTGCACGCTATATGGTGATACTGTTGGCGCAGTGGCACCATTGAGGAATGTTGGTAAAATTGGTGTTTATGATCTTGCTGATGCTATTAATAATGAAAAAGAATTGATACCAAAAGAAATAATAGAAAAAAGTCCATCTGCAGAGCTTTCTGATGGCCAGACCGATGAAGAGTCGCTTGGTGCTCCTTATAGTGTTTTATCGCCGCTTGTCGACGATATAATTGATAAGTCTATGAGTAAAGACGAGCTAGTTGAGAAGTATGGCAAGGAAATTGTTGAGCATGTTTTAGGAATAATTAAAAAAAACGCGTATAAAGGCAAACAATGTCCTCCAGGATTGTAATTTTTCTTCTTTTTCTTCTCTAGTATACAAAATCCCCGTCTGTCAGACGAAAGGTTTATAAGCAAGTTAATTCAGGATAGGGTTAGAAAGTTTTTTTGAAAAACACGGGGTGTTATATAAAATGGGAAAAGTTGTAGAAAAATGTGGCGTAAAGCGAGAAGATGGTTGGCTATACTTCATTAACAAAGACGGAAACGTAGCAAGAGTACAGATGGCTAGAGCAGGACAAAAAGTTTCTAAGAAAAAAGAAGTTGTAGCAAAAACTGGCGTGAAGAAAGAATCAGGTATGCTTTACTATCTTGACAAAAACGGAAATGTTGCTTGCGCAGCTCTTCAGAGAGGCGGAAAAAAGAAAAAGAAAAAAGCTGTTAAGAAAAAAGCAGTTAAGAAAAAAGCAGCAAAGAAGAAAGTAGTTAAGAAAAAAGTTGCTAAAAAGAAGAAGAAGTAAATTCTTCTATTTTTTTTATTTTTTTTTAATTTTTTCTCCCTGATTTTACAAATTTTTTTAAAGCAATTCTTTATTCGCTGTAAATATGTGCGGAATAATCGGTGTTTTCAATCATAACAAGGCTTCGTCTAAGGTAGTTAATGGTCTCAAAATTATTAAGAATCGAGGGATGAACGGTTTTGGGATTGCTACAAGCAAAGAATTTGTGCACGATAAGAATCTTTCTAAGGTAAATGATTTGGTTGGAGACAGTTGTATTGGGCATAACCTTCATTCTGTTGTGGGTGATGTGTTTCAACCGTTTGTGAATGCTGATAATCGATTCGCAATAAATGGTGAAATCTATAATTGGAAGGAACTTGATAAAAAGTATAAGTTTGGAGCTAGAAATGATTCTGAAGTCGCATTTAATCTGATTCGAAAGAAAGGAATTGAGGCTGCCAATGAATTTGATGGTGTATTTGCAATCTGTTACTGGAAAAGTGATAAGGTGTATCTTGTAAGAGATATTATCGGCGTTAAACCAATATGGTATAGTCTTGATGAGAAATTGGCATTCTGTTCTGAGAAAAAGGTTCTTCTAAAAGAAGGTCTTCAAAATATTGTAGAGTTGAATCCTCGTGTGATTTTAGAGTATGATGTTAATAGTGGTGAATCAAAAGTAATTAAGAGAAAATTCTTTGATATAAAACCTGAACATAGCGGGAGTAAAGAAGAAATTATAGAGAAGGTTGCTGATCTTTCACTTGATGCCATTAAGAAAAGGATTCCTGATGGGAAATTTGGTATTCTTTTTTCAGGTGGGATTGATTCAACGTATATTGCTTATCAGTGTAAGAAGCTTGGACTAGATTTTACTTGTTATACTGCAGCTTTGAAAAATGAGAAAGAAGCTCCGGATTTAGTTTATGCAAAGAAGGTTGCAAAAGAGCTTGGTCTTGATTTGAAATTTAAATTAATAGACATCGATGAAGTTTCTAGTTATTTGAAGAAGGTAGTCCCGCTAATAGAGGACAGTAATGTGGTTAAAGTAGGTGTAGGGCTTACGTTTTATGTCGCTTGTGAACTTGCGAAGAAGGATAATATAAAAGTTATTTTTTCTGGCCTTGGAAGTGAGGAGCTTTTTGCAGGATATCAAAGACATAAGGAATCTATTAATGTCAACGAAGAGTGTCTTTCTGGTGTGAGAAAGATCTATGAGAGAGACATGTACCGTGATGATGTTATTACGATGAATAATAATCTTGAATTACGTTTGCCTTTTTTAGATAAGAAATTAACAGAGTATTCACTGAGGATACCAGCGAAGTATAAGTTGGATGATACTAGTTCGAAGCTTGTTTTGCGTGAGGCAGCGATAAAGTCAGGACTTTCTGAAGAGTTTTCATCTCGACCAAAGAAGGCGGCGCAATATGGTTCTTATTTTGATAAGGCAATTGGAAAGCTTGCAAAGAGAGATGGTAAGAAGTTGAAGAGTGAATATCTTAAACAGTTCTATAAGATGGAGAACTTGAAGCTTGGTGCTCTTTTGTGAGGCGGGTAGGATGGTCTTTATGCAATGCATGTTATGCAAAAACAAAATTATGATATTTCGTGTTTTATCTCAATTGTTTCAAAGAATCAAGATTCATATATGTTTCATACTCCTAATAT
>CAZYEG010000193.1:0-3061 GCA_964646365.1 uncultured Methanosarcinales archaeon | reverse complement strand
GTACTTTTAACAGACAAAGACTTAGTAAAATTTATCAAAATAAAGATGATCGAGACAAGAATTTTTTTCTTCATTATGGTGATATGACTGATTCTAGTAGCGTACTTAGAATTCTTTCAATTGTAAAACCTGATGAGATCTACAATCTTGCAGCTCAAAGTCATGTAAAGGTTTCATTTGAGATTCCTGAATATACTGCAAATTCAGATGCACTTGGTGTTTTGAGAATCTTAGAAGGCATGAAACAGCTTGGTTTGAATAAAAGTAAATTTTATCAAGCATCTACAAGTGAATTATATGGACTTGTACAAGAGACTCCACAAAAAGAAACAACACCATTTTATCCAAGAAGCCCATACGGTGTTGCAAAATTATACGCATACTGGATAGTTGTAAATTATAGAGAAGCTTATGATATGTTCGCATGCAACGGAATACTCTTTAATCACGAATCTGAAAGAAGAGGAGAAAATTTTGTTACAAGAAAAATTTCTAGAGATGTTGCTTCAATAAAATTAGGACTAAAAGATAAAATTCTTCTGGGAAATCTAAATGCAAAAAGAGATTGGGGACATGCACAAGATTATATCGAAGCCATGTGGCTTATGTTGCAACAAGAAAAACCGGAAGACTTTGTGATTGCTACAGGAGAAACGCATACTGTGAAAGAATTTGCAGAGCACGCGTTTGATGAAGCTGGAATTAAAATTGAATGGAAAGGCGAAGGTATTGACGAGAAAGGCTACAATAAAGAAACTGGGAAAGTGATTGTTGAAGTTGACAAAAACTATTTCAGACCTTGTGAAGTGGAAATGCTTCTTGGGGACCCCACAAAAGCAAAAAATAAACTTGGATGGGAGCCAAAAGTTAAATTTGAAAAACTCGTTAAGATGATGGTCCGAAATGACATTGAAGAGATTTCAAAAATCAAGTAAAAAAAATGGCAAGAATTCTTATTACTGGTGGGGAAGGCTTTGTAGGACGTAATCTTCGAAAAAATCTTAAAAAACATAAAGTTATTTCGCTTGACATATCAAACCCTGATAAGAAAAAAGATGTCATTAATATTGATCTTGTAAACCACGATCCTCGCAGAGGTATAACAAAAAAGTTTGATGTTGTTTTTCATCTTGCAAGCTTCATAAAAGTTAATGAAATCGCAAAAAAACCTTTAGAATGCATAAGAAATAATACGATATCCACACTGAATCTACTTGAAGATATAAAACTCAATAATCCTAAATTTCTATTTGTCTTTGCATCAATTCATAAAGTCTATGGTCTTAGATCTGTAAAAATAAAACAAGAAACTTCTCTTGACCCAAAAGATGCATATGCTGCTTCGAAAGTGATGTGTGAACATATGATTAGATTATCAGGATTGAAATACACAATTGTCAGAAGTGGAATAATATTTGGTCCAGGACAAGGTCCGGGGTTGTTCATACCAAAAGTCATCACAGATATTGTTCGTGGCAAAAAAGAATTGAAAGTGGGAAATCTGAATATGAAAAGAAATCTTGTTCATATTGATGACATCTCGAAATTTTATGCCTCTCTTGCCGGTAAAAAGACATCAATCAATAAAACATTTAATGTTTGCTCTTACAATAAAAAAATAAAAGACATACTTGACGATATAATTGATTTGGCGAATAAGGATCTTGGAATTAAAGTTAAATATAAACAAGATAAAAATCTTATAAGAAAAAATGAGACAGTTGCGAAGGGTTTTAGCCTTGATTGTAGTCTTGCTAATAAAATATTGAAGTGGAAGCCAACAAAAAATTACAAAGAGGCTCTTAAAAATACTTTTGAAGGTTATTTATGATGGATGTTTCTGTAATAGTATGTACAAAAAATGAAGAGAATAATATTTCTCTTTGTCTTGAATCTATAAAAAAAAATAATCCTAAAGAAATTATAGTTGTAGACGGTAAGTCTGATGATAAAACAGTTGAAATATCAAAAAAATTTACTGATAAGATTTATAATGATCCTGGAAAAGGTTTAGCGCTTGCAAGAAATATCGGTGCAGAAAACGCAAAAGGGAAATACCTTCTTTATGTTGGTCCTGACAATCTATTAGAAAAAAACACGATAAAACAAATGATAGAATATATGGATAAAAACGGATTTGCAGGAGTTTCTTGTCAGACAATATACAAAAACACTTCTACTTATATCGCAAGATGTATGAACATCTATAAACGGACAAGATACTATCCTGGTGAAAGGGATGTTATAGGAACACCTTGGTTATATCCAAAAGAACTTCTTATAAAATTCCCGTTTGATAATAAGATGTCTTTTAGTGACGACACTGATCTTTGTCATAGATTAAAAAAAGAAGGTCTGAAGGTCGGGATCTCTGATGCAATTTGTTATGAGCAAGGATACATCGGCTCAAAGGATATTGCTGCCAGATGGAAAATGTATGGTAAAAGCGACGCGCAATTCTATAACAAATATTCACATGAAATGAAATTTGTTAGAAAAATAAAATCATTGCTACATCCGGTAACTGCAGAGACTACGTCAGTAATGAAATCTAATAAGGTCAAATTTGAAAAAAGACTATACATATTGCCATTTTTATTAATGATAACATTCTATAGATATATCGGTTGGATAAAAAACAGAAATAAGTAATTATTCTTCAATCAATTTTTTTAGAGGAAGCAAATCTTCATCTGTAATAACTGCATCTTCTCCTGTATATAATTTGTTTGTATTATTGACAACCTCTCTTGCCTTATGCATAAACTCTCTGAGTTCAGGTTTAATCCAAACAAGATCAATATTATTATAATCATATTTACTCCAATCTCGAAACAACTCTGGGGCTTTGTATCCAAGATTAACACATTCGTAAAATAATTTTGTTCCTGGGAATGGAGTATAAAAACTTGGACCACTAACCGGATATATCATTGTCCTGTTCTCGTAAAAAATTTTGTATATCAGACTTAAAGTCTCTTGCATCTCTTCCTTTGTTTCTGATGGGAATCCACTCATAAAATTATATCTAGCCGCAACATTATATCTAGATAACCGCTTA
>CAZYEG010000192.1:0-3098 GCA_964646365.1 uncultured Methanosarcinales archaeon | reverse complement strand
GTGTGTAGTTAATGAATTTTTTCTATACGTTAGAGGGAGTCAACCTTTAATATCATTTAGTCCCCAAATCTGGGATTTCTCAAATAGTCTTCCTAAACTTAAAAAAAATGATAGCTACAAAAAAATCTACAATGCTGATTTCATTCTATTAAACAAACAAAATACAGTATATGAAATCATGGAAGACATAACCGGATCAATTAAAGTTACTGGTAAAGACATAACAATAAATGGAAACGGGCATACTATTGGACCTGCAAGCACATCACAAATAACAGGAAATGCCGTTGCCACAAATACCAACAATCAACAGGTAATTTTTTTATCATCATCAAATGTTCAAGGGTATGATACAACTTTCTCAAATGGAGTTTTGGTAGACCAAAGCAATCACATATCCTTTAGCAATTGCATTTTTACTAACAGCAATCCCTCACTAAGCATAATTAATAGCAATAATATTCAAGTTGAACAAGGCGAATTCAGAGATAACACAGAAGACGTAACAATAGAAGACAGTCATCATGTAACAATAAATAATAACAAATTTATAGGAAGTAGTTCAGATAAAAACATTTACATCCATCCAACTAGTGGCAATGTAGATTATATATATATTACCAATAATGAGTTCCAATCATGTTCAAATTCTGGAAGTGGAATTTCCGGCTGGATAGCAAATAAATTAACAGTAAAGGATAATACTATTGAAAACTGCAAAGTGGGAATTTTTTTGAAACATTTCGAAGATTCATTAATAGAGAGCAACATCTTGAAAAATAATGGGAATGATGCAGCTATTGCACTAGAAAGCTGTAAAAATTCAAAAATAAAAACAAACAACATACACTCCAATGCCAATAAAGGAATAGAAATAAAATTTTCTGATTCAATAGAAATTTCAGATAACATAGTATCTAGAAACACTGGACATGGGGTATACACAAAGGAATCCTCATTTACAAGCTTATTTAACAATAACATAAAAGACAATGGTGGATATGGCATATACATTGAAAAAGGAGGTGTTGATGTCATTAATGGCAACACACTTTCTCCAAGGGGAGTGTACGTCAACTCTGATGATACAACCATTGAAGGAAACGATTTTAGTGGAGTAAAAGCCGCTGTTATTGATAACTCAAACAATATTATATTTGTAAACAACTATATTAGTTCTAGTAGACAAACAACAGGTGGAATAATTGAAATTCGAAGCAATGGAGGAAAATACACTGAAAATAGTATTTCTGGTGAAGGTGAAGGGTTTTCAATTCATGGATCTAACAATGTATTAAAAAATAACAAGGTAGAATTACAAGATGATGATTATAATAATGGTCTTTCATTTGCATATCAAGTAGGTGGCAGCAACAACTTATTAATATACACCGACAACCCATTGGACGGTCTTGTCAACAACAATATAATGTGGAAACTACAAGCAGGGGATTATGAAGGTAAATTTGTACACGGAGACACAATACAAATTTATTATGATCAATATGATGTAAGAGCATATGTCAATAAAGAAGTTTTTGGATATCCATTCCTAATGCACAAGGCAGAAATAACTTTCACAAATTTTTATACTAGCGGTGACTCCGCCATATACAAAGACCAAGAAATTTGTAGCAACTGTCAGATACTCGAAGGACAACTCTTGCCAGACACAGACATAGAAGTTCTCAGATTTGAAACATTCGAAGGATTTAGCGGATCAAATACCGAATATAAAATCAAAACTAGACCTGTTTGTGGAGACGGAATTACTCAAACAGAAGGAGCAGATGGGCTCTATGATACTGATGATGACGAAGAATGTGATGATGGCAACAGATATAACACAGACCTATGTAATAATACATGCAAAGAAACAGACTGCGGCGATAATGTAGTACAATCACCTAATGCACAAGGGGTAAATGAAGAGTGTGATGACGGTTCAAATCAAATAAATACGGATGCTTGTTTAGATAATTGTTTATTTACACATTGCGGAGATGGATATCTGCAATCAACAAACGGGAGAGGACAAACTGAGGAATGTGACGGGAATGATTTTGGAGGTATTGAAAGCTGTGCAGACCTCAATCTATATGGTGATAATTTCACATGCAATAACCAATGTAAAATTGAAGGCTGTTACGCAACACGAATCATAAGCAATACATTAAAAGTCCCATGGGACCATAAAGACAAGCACTATCTAAGTAGAGGAACAAGTGAAGCTACTGATACTACGGATTACGAAGAACAAGGCCTTTCAGAATTGCATAACAAAGCCAATGATCCTTTTATGACTGGAGATGAAACTGGATTAATAACAATTTATGATCCTCTAATTGTAAAGACTGTTGTTGAAATCCAACCAGGAACAGATCCTTCAAACATTAGATTGTTCCTACATGCAACCATACATGACGAATCAAATACCCCTTCATCAACAATCATAAACATAAAAACTGTATCTTCATGCCCTATAATAAGTCCGAATAATTATTTATGCACACACGACTGGAGTGCTGGCACCCATAGAACAAGCAAAGTTTTTGTAGAAGCAGAAATAAAAGAAGGATCGGATTCAATAGACACAATGAAAAGTGGAGAATTGATTGTCGCCAAATACATTCTTCATCCTTTAGCTGTTGATGAAAATAATGATAATTTTGCAGAAGACTATGATTACTACAATCAGTTAAGTGATATTAACAAAAAAATAAAGTATTCATGCAAGCCTGTAATAAAAAACATAAGAGCTACAACAACAGTGCAACCTAGCAATCGTCAAATTCTTGGATACACTCAAAATCCTGCTCAATTTGGTTCAGAAAATATACCCATAAAAAACAAGATTATACAATATGGATATAATCCCAACTATGATAAAATCGTGATATACACAAATCCAATCTATACAAGTATTTTATGTAATGGATTTAATAGAGCTGCAAGCCCGGGAGCAGGATGTATAAACGGTGTAAATGGAGATACTATAATAATAACACCTTATCTTAATCCTCATACTGGAAGATATATCACACTTGCACACGAATTAGGACATGCATTTGGTCTTAATGACGAATACAGTAAGCTAC
>CAZYEG010000191.1:0-3184 GCA_964646365.1 uncultured Methanosarcinales archaeon | reverse complement strand
TGTATTCAACCACTGTGCAATCGCGCTCGTACGTCTTCTCAGGAAGAGTGATCTGAACACTCACCCAGGTATCGCAGTCCGCAATCGGCGCCCAGTGCCAGGTACCGGCGAAGAGCTTGACCATGGTATACTCCGGCACCTTCACCGCAATCAGGTCTTTCGCCGCAGGCTTTTTACCATCGGACGGCGGCGCGAGAACCAGGATGACATCGCCGCCCATGGGCAGAATACCTTCCTCAGTGTTCTCGTGATACTCGAGCGGATCGGTGGTCGGCAGGCGATGCCCTACTGCACAAACACCAAAGTTCACGACGTTGATCGGCAGCTTCTTGCCGACACTTGCCGAAACGGGCGTATAGCCTTCCCCCAGATCCACCGAGATCATGTCCGGCGTGAACTCGACGTTCTTATCCGGGACACCCATCGGCGGATTCTCCGGCCGGATCATGGAAACTGCTTTCCCCATCTTCGCGAACCGCGGATCATCCAACTCTACTACTGGAACTTTCACTTTCTTCATCTGTCTCTCTCCTTCTGTTTACCTACTTTTACTACAAAACTAAACCAGGATAAACATTCCTCCTTTCTCTCCTGGCAACAAATCAAAACACGCAACATTTCCAACAACGTAAAAGGGGGAACCCCGAAAAAAATTCGGGGTTCCATGTCTACTAAGTAGACTGTTCTGCTACAGGAGCAGACTCGGGGCTTCAGTCGGATAGCGCTCTTCCTGCGGTGCACTCACGGATCCGATGCCGAGAACCTGACATACGTCCCAGAGGACCTTGCCAACGTGCTCGTACGTCGCCGCAATCCAACTGTTCATGATAATCATAATCATCTCAAGTCCCCCTATGTTATGATCCTTGCAATCCACTGCAAGATATTTATAAAATGATGCCCCAGCCACAACAGCATGTGCACCACACAAAAGACGAAGTACAGCACAGCCCATCTTATCTTTCTCCCCCTCTCAGAGAGATAAAGGCAAAGAAGGAATATGCCAACCAAATTGATCGCCATGAACAGTAGCACCCCTAGATGTCCCCACGCTCCAATCATTACCGGAGTTCCTACCCTAAAAAGTGATACGAACTTGCCGATGTATCCCTGCAACGTAAAAAACGAGACAAGAAGAAAAATTGTCCCAACCGCGTTACTTGCAGCATCAGCTTTCTCCATCGTGGCAACTGAGAGAAAAATAAACACCAAAAAGACTATCATCTCAACTGCCGGCCAACCAAGAACGAAGATTTCAAACCACTCCTTCATGACCTACCCCCTTCTAGGCAAAAGCCCTAACACAATGTACATCGACCACAGCCCAAGCCAGTAGAACGGGAAAAGTACCCATCCTATAACTGGAATAGTTACCAGCTTCTTGAGCCACTTGGGTCCAAGACTTTCCTCGCTGTAGCACGTATACCGAAATACCGCACCAACAACGACCCACAGAATACCTATTACTACCAACTTCATCACTCACCTCCGTTTTTTGTGAGTCATTATCAAAACCAACCCAATGAGACAGTACGACACCATCATCCGAAGAGGATTCTCAAGAGCAGCTCTTACATCACTCCACCACCTCGGCCCCCAAGAAAGAAACCAAGCCTCATCCTTTTGGTCATTAGTAATGGCAATACCCCAGAGAATGTATGCCATCAAAACGATAACCAACAGAGAAAGTAACTTTTCCATTCTACAACCTCCTTATCGTGTGTAAATCACAATCCCCTTACTCTGAACCTCTTCTTCAGTCTCCATACACATCACGCCATTGTTCTTAATCCTCCAAAAGATGTAGAACAAGAACAGCATGTTAAGCCCCAGAAGAGACATCAGCACCAAGAACAAATTTCGAATCGGATCCAACCAACTTTGGCGAGTCATCAGACAGAGTCCTGGTGACACTACGGTTGCATTGCTAAAAAGAAACGAGAAAAAAAGCGGAACAATCCACCATTTCCAGCAAGCAACATTGCAGCAAAACCAGACAAGAAAAGCCAGATGAACAGGAACAGAAAGGCAAAGCAAAATGCCTGCACCCAGTTCAACATCTACTGCGTCTTTACTCATTTTCCCCCACTTTCCCTCGAGAATTTAAAGCTAAGAACCATTCAGCAAGAAAAAAATGCATAAATACACATAGATAAATCTATCTACTTCACACCTCAGAGAGCAGCCATAAACAGCATATTCCCTAATCTTCCGCACATTTTTCGTTGTTTTCCATTGTTTGTATTTTTCAAGTCAAATACGCTCAAAAAACAATGTCAACAGTGCCGGAAAAGAAACTCAAAAAGATACAAATAAGTCTGCTGAATTAGCTAAACTTAATGGATTATCCTCGATACGAGTTTCTTGGTGCTATTGCATTCTTTGCCTATTGGTTATAAATTATTGATGAATGTGAGTATTGTTACTACTTAAGAGAGAAATACCAGAATTCCATTTATAAAGCTTTCCATTTTGCCTTCCGAAAAGTTATTAATAAATCCCCCATTATAAAACCTTTATGAGTCTCCCATTTATCAAAAAATATGAACCGAAAGAAGTAACAGATATTGTTGGACAAGACACTTCTATAAACTCTCTTAACAACTACATTAAAAGTTACAAAAAACAAAAAAATAAAGCTGCGCTTCTATTCGGTCCACCTGGAACTGGCAAAACATCATCGGTTTATGTTCTTGCAAATGATTACGAAATAATTGAAGTAAATGCATCAGATTTTAGGAATAAAGACAAGATCAAATCTATTGTAGGAAATGCACTAAACCAAGGTTCATTATTTGGCAAAAGCAAACTTATCCTAATAGACGAAATAGATGGACTATCAGGAACTAAAGACAGAGGAGCAACAACAGAGATCATTTCACTGATAAAAAGCTCTACATATCCTGTAATTCTTACAGCTCAAGATCCATTCGATAAGAAATTTAACACAATCAGAAAAAATACAGAAATGATTGCATTCAAAGAACTCGACCACAAATCTATATTCACACTTTTAGAAAAAGTATGCAAAAAAGAAAAGATCAAATACGATGAAAATGCTCTCAAAAGTCTAGCAAGACTTTCAGGAGGAGATGCACGATGTGCTCTTAATGACCTTGAAGGAATTACCGCAAAAAATCACGAAATAACCAGAGACGACCTCAACTCTCTTGCTACGCGTGAT
>CAZYEG010000190.1:0-3203 GCA_964646365.1 uncultured Methanosarcinales archaeon | reverse complement strand
GGCGTAATCGCAACAAAGATGGATGGTACCGCAAAAGCTGGTGGAGCACTTAGTGCATGTGCAGTAACTGATTCCAACATTAGATTCATCGGTGTCGGTGAAGGCGTGGACGATCTTGAAGAATTCAAACCTGAAGGTTTCGTATCACGACTACTTGGAATGGGAGACCTTGAACTACTATTAGAAAAAGCTCAAGAAGCAATCAGCGAAGAGGACGCAAAAGACCTCGGCAAAAAATTCCTTAAAGGAGAATTTAATCTTATTGACCTTTATGAACAGATGCAAGCCATGAAAAAGATGGGACCTCTATCAAAAGTTATGGACATGATTCCTGGTTTCGGCCAATTAAAACTTCCAAAAGGCATGCTTGAAACACAACAGGAAAAACTTGAAGTCTGGAAAATACTTATGAACTCAATGACAAAAGGAGAACTTGAAGATCCAGAATCAATGGACCTTGCAAGAATCAATAGAATTGCAAAAGGATCTGGACGAAGTGTCTCAGACATAAGAGAATTACTCAAGCAATATAAACAATCTAAAAAAATGGTCAAGATGTTCAAAGGCGCTCAAAACCCTAAGCAGATGGAAAAAATGATGGCCAAAATGCAAAAAGGAATGGGCGGCATGAAATTCTAAGAAAGTATAAACAGAGTATCCTTACCAAGATTCCTTACATCCTTTACACGAAATTTATGTTTTATATCTTCTACTGTAAAATCATAATTACCACCAAGAATATCTGGAGAGACCAATAAATTAATCTCATCAAAAAGCTTCTTGGTTATAAATTCTGTATTTATCTCACTTCCCCCTTCAACAAGAAGAGATCCAAATTTTTCTTTACCAAGTATCTTAAGCATTTTTTTTATGTCTACTCTATCTTTTCCACACACTATAACTCTTGTTCCAAGATTCTCAATCTCTTTTTTTTTCCTATTTGAAAAATTCTCTGAAGTAAATACAATAGTTTTCTCTGGACAATTCTTTAGCACATTTGAATCAATAGGTATACGCAATTTTGAATCAAGAATGATTTTTACCGGATCCCTACCATTTTTCTTCCTACATGTAAGAAATGGGTCATCCTTAAGCACCGTACCTATTCCAACCAATATAGAATCAAAATCATCCCTAAGATCATGTACAAATTTATCCGCAATCTTACCAGAAATTTTTTTACCTTTACCATCACCATGACTAATTTTACCATCCGAACTCATTGCAGACTTAAGAAGAACATATGGAACCTTTTTTGTTATGTACTTGATATATCTCTTATTTTGTTCCTCTACTTCTTTTTTCAAAAGACCAACCCGGACCTTAATACCAGCCTTTCTTAGTTTCTTAATCCCTTTCCCGCTAACCACAGGGTTTGGGTCCTTTAATGCAATTACTACTTCTTTGATTCCTTCCCTGATTATTGCATCAACGCATGGTGGAGTCTTACCAAAATGTGTACACGGCTCAAGAGTCACATACATCTTTTTAGAAACAATGTCAAAACCTCTCTTTTTCGCATCCTTTATCGCAGCAATCTCTGCATGATCCTTTCCTGCCTTTCTATGAAATCCTGCACCAATCATACCCTTACCATCAACAATGACGCACCCCACATAAGGATTCGGAGACGGACTACCTTTCTTCGCAAGTTCAATTGCTTCTAGCATATAACGAATATCTTTCATTTATAGAAATTAGAAGATGTATCACTTAATAAAATTATAGAAAAATAAAAAAAATAAGTCCCTTATGGAACCTTTACAATCAATGTACCTGCGCTTGTTTTATTAAAGGCGTCAGCGTCTCTTATTACAAGAGCGATGTCTCCTTGAATTTTCTCACCAGATGCAGCAAGTGTACTACAGCTTCCTCCTGAGAAAGTAACAGGTGCAGATTCACTGGCAGCTATTGCAGTATCTAAAGCAACAGTACAGTTACTTGTACCATCTGTAATGTAAGATGCTGTCGTTATTGTCAATGTCTCATCTAGGGAGTTCTTAATCTTCAAGTCAATCTGACCGACGTCCGCACTCCATTTCTCACAAAAAAGACCGCTTCCACTACTAATGACACATTTCTCTGGAAGAATTTCTGATGGTTTAATATAAAACATCAAAGCTCCTATAGCTATTAAAACTATCAAAATTGCCCAGCCATAAGTCATTAAAAATTCCATTGCAGCTTGTGCTTTCTTCATTTAATCACCTCTTTTGATTTCTTAACAGATAAAAATATTTATTATTACCATCATTTGTTTTCATTATATATAAAGATTTTGCTTTTTAGTATATCAGTATACATTTTATTACACTTAATCCATATATGATATGCTTGTCACATTATAAGAATCAAGATGGTCACCGTCGAGTCGGAACCATTCTGGTGTGAAATTTACCCTATAATCACCATTTGAAATACCCTGCCAATAATCATGATCTACAACGCTTGATTCTGAATTTATTTCATATGCCTGAAAACCTGCAAGCTCCAACTTCTTAATATTCACAAGGCTCTCAATGCCACAACACGCTGACGAATTTGTATTGTTCTCAAGCCTCATTAGAAAGCTTGGCGCATCCGGATTAAATATATACTCTGAATTATTGATATGATTTATTAAATTTCCAACATCCCATGTATCCAATATTTCTTTTGTAAAATTACCAGAATTGACCGATCTCTTAATCTGGTTCGTAATACGACCACCACTAAAGACAATGTAAAGAGGGTCTTCAAAATCAACAATATCCACAGTTGTTTCAATAACCTCATCCCTAACCCAACTTGCAATATTTCCTTCGTCTGACACATTTATCCCAAGAGTCATATTTATCCTAACACTCCATGGAGCATCTTGAAAGACTGTAATATTCTTAACATCCATGGACAAATTTATGTTCAGTTTACCCGCTTCAGTCACTATATTATCCATCCAATCAGTCAACTTAGAATTTGTCATCATTGGAGACGAAGTCCCATATATTGTTCCATTCAACAAAAGCTCAAGAATCCCGCCATTGCTATCATTGATAAAAGCACCATTATTTATCACATACTCCTCAATCGAAAGGATTGCCCTAAATGATGTTATGTAAAGACCTCTTTCTGTATCTCTTCTTAGATCCTTAATAAAATCATTCATAGATTCAACACGCATCTCTACAACAGACATTCTACTATTAAGATCATATCTCCCAGCA
>CAZYEG010000189.1:279-3209 GCA_964646365.1 uncultured Methanosarcinales archaeon | reverse complement strand
AAGCAACCTTTATTTGTTCGTAATTTTTTATAGTGATACCTTTCCAAACTCTTACCTGAGCATCATTTATTGTGATTCTTGCATCAAGAATACCTACTTGTTTTTCTAATTCATTTTTCAATTCTTTTTCAGAACCAACCATTAATTTATGTTTTAAACAATAATTATTATATAAATCTCTAAATTCTTCTTTTGGAGTAACTGCATCAGATTTCTTTTCCACATGATCCATTATGAATGCAACAATACTGCTACTTTTTCTTAACCAAATGTTTTTAATTTCACTTGCAGAAGTTGAATAACTAAAATCCCCATTTTCAAGCAACCTTTTTAACCCCACTATTGCGTGGTTAAATAATCCTGACATTTCAGAATCTGTTGCGATTTTCTCAATAATTTCTGGATCTGCTATTTTTACATTTTCTTTTTTAGAATCTTCTAATAAATCATATTCTTTCTGACTAACAAATTGATAAGGGAAATTAAGAATTATCCATCTTAAAAAAAATGCATCAGTTATATCTTTTGTTTGTGGTAATTCATTTGCAGAGAAAATCAGTTTAGCATAATTTACAAAATTTACTCTTGTTAAAAATTTTCTTGATGCACCGATTAGATCTCTCCCCGTTAGTGCTTTAAAATTCCCTGTCTCTTTTAATGCGGTTTTAGAAATGTCTGCACTAAGGTTTGCTAATTTGTTAAATAACTCACTCATTGAATATTGATCTTTATCTAAATCTTGTAAAGGTATATTTGTGCAATTATCTGTGCCAATAAATCTTTTCATCAATTCGTTGGTTTTTCCTTTTCCATTTCTTCCATTTCCAAGAAACATACATGCTTTTTCAATTTTATATTCTCTATATAATAAATAACCAAATAATTCCTGCATGATCTTATCATCTCCATTTGGAAGAACATCTTTAAAGAATTTCTTTATATGTGGGCAATCTTCCCCTCGTTTAAAAGCAATAGGTATTTTGTTAAAAAAGAAATATTTATCACTAAATGGAAAAAGTTTATCTTGTTTAAGATTATAAATCCCATTAAGAACAGGTATCAAGTTTTTATCTTCATTAATAAAAAAATCTTTTTGATCAATATAGGTGTCTGTTTCTATTTTTGAGATCACTTGATTTGCAATTTGACTTGTGAATGTATGAGTTAATATTTCTCTACAAAACTCCTTGATATATGTTTTTGCTTGGGGAACATATATTCCTTTGTTATAAATCCATATCTCTGATTTTTCATCATCTCTTGTAGTATAAATCTTATTCTGTTCTAAAAATGTTTTACAAAGCAACTCAGTTGCTTCATTTCGTTCATTCTTTACCAAATGTTGTAAGATTATAAATTTTAGGTTTTCTTTTTTACCTTCTGAATTAATTCCAGAGATTACTTTATTTAAACCCATTCCCCGCACCTCATAATCTCTTTTTTCTTCCTTAATGTTTTTCGGTGTGGTGTGCCAGGAATTTGAATTGTCATTTTTTCAGATTTGAGCATTAAATCAGCCCCCAATTCCTTAATTATATGCACTCTTACCTTTTGCCTAGAATAATAATCTAATATAACTAAATCAGGTTCTTCGATGTGGATATGGTATCCCTTCCCTCCACTATAATAAACTTTAAAATTGCCTAGTTTGTAAAATTTGATTTTAGTAATCGCATTATTTAAAATCTCTAATGGAACTTTCCCATCATCACCTAATGGTTCATCAAGATCAATAAGTATCCAATGTTTTAATACTTCCATGTAATTAGCAACAGATAACCACCACAACCCCTTAGATGTTTCACTACATTCTAAAACAGATCGTCTTTTAGAAGTCCAATTTCCAATTTTAGTATATACTTTGAAATCACCGCTTCTATTAGCAATTTCTTGAAGATACCCTGCCATAGATGGATTACATATTTTGTTTAATATTTCTTTGGGGTAGGGTGTTTGTGGGTTCATTGTGTGCCTCCAATATATTCTTCATTGGTTTCAGAAAGTGATAACACTAGCCGTTTGGCAATTGTATATTTTCTATTTCTAGTTTTGAAATAATAGAAGTTATCATCTTCACCAATTATAACCCCTAACAAAATATGCGGTGGGTTACCTGGCTTAATTGGATCTTCAAAGGTTATTCTTTTACATTTCATTTTTATCACTCTCGCAATTAGCAAATACAAAATTCCTAAAAATCCGAATCTCTTCAGGAAATTGTTCTTCAAGTTCTTGTGGTAGTTTTTTCATTTGTGTTTTTATCTTCATTTTTCATGTCTAGTTTTGTTTGTATTATGCTCTCAGAAGCAAAGTTTTTTTTTTTTTACGACTAAAAATAAAATAACTCTTTGGGGGTGGGGTTATACCTAGGGCTAACATTTTTTCCCAAAATTTACGCTTATTTTTAGTTAGAAACCTACACTTTGGTTCTTCGGATAATTTAGTCCGCTCACTAATATATGGATCTAATGGGCAAAGTGGCGCAGAACATAAACTATATTTTGAGCATTTGTTCGGTCTCATTTTCTAATTTCTCTCTTTTAATCGGATCAAACCCCACATTTTAGCCAATTATTTCAGAATTTATGTTTAGCTATTTCAAGCTCTTCTTTATATTCTTGAGCTACTTTTCTTAACCCTCGCTCAATCCAAACATCAACAATATCCTTATCTGGTCTATCTTGTGAGTTACTCATTTTTCGCCACTCCACACAACTTCAATAGTTCTACCAGCTGGTTTAATGTTTACTAGCTTTAATTCATTAAGAAAATCAATTGATTCTTTTACCGCATACGGATGAATCCGTAATTGTTTTTTAAAATCACCAAGAATTAAAAATTCTTTTTTAGTGGTTTGTAATAAATCCACTACTCGTTTTAATGTATTTATATTTGCCAAGTTTATACCTCATGTTTTCCACCCTTTTTTT
>CAZYEG010000189.1:0-269 GCA_964646365.1 uncultured Methanosarcinales archaeon | reverse complement strand
ACATGAGAGTATCAGTTACACAGGGGTAACCTTCATTACTTTGGCAATACTTGTCCGTTTCATTAAATCGATTATAGCCCTATTCCCTTTTACAAATATGTTCTTAAGGGTCCCGATAATAAACTTATACTCTTTTACAAATATGTTTTCATAGTATACAAAACATATACTGCACATTATTTGTATATATATCATATATTCATATGTTTATAAGTATTGTTGTTTTTGAAGATATAAATAAGAGTTGTTGGGAGTTTTTAGATAATCAA
>CAZYEG010000188.1:295-3225 GCA_964646365.1 uncultured Methanosarcinales archaeon | reverse complement strand
ATGTTAATTCTTATAATCCTTGCAAGTGACTAAAAGGTTATTACTCCTCCTGGGCTCATTTCTTCTTTTTTTTCTTAATTGTTTTCTTCTTAGAACTAGATTTAATCTCTTTTTCTTCAATTCTTCTTACGATTAAAAGAAGTATCATGAAAAGGATAGCAGAAATTCCACAGAATACTGTATCTATATTAGAAATTTCATCAGGTAGAGGTGCTCCAGGTTCTGTTACAGACATGCCACCTTCATTTGTAATATAGAATGCATTTCCTGTGAGGTCTTGGTCTGTATTTACGCTGATTACTACGAATGATGTACATACAAGCATTAAGAAAATGATTAAAAAATAGAGATTTTTGAAATGTTTCTTCATATAGTGACTATAAAGTTTATTTTTTATAAAAGTTTCTTAAATTCCCCAAACCGGGTTGTCTTCTCGCATGACTTTTGCGATGTGTTTGATTATTTCGACTTCATCAGGAGTAAGGTGGTCTTTTAATTCTTTTAATTTTTTGAAATCTTCTTCTGGAATTGCAGAATATAGAATATCTCCTTCTTCAATTTGCCTTCCAAATGTAACATGATCCATTGAAACTGCAACTTGTTGCCCTTTTTTAGCTTTTGGGAGTTTTTCTTGTTTGTCTTGAATGCTTTTTGCAGATGTGATTTGTCGTGTATCTTTCATAAGAGGCATTCCAGTTTTTAATTCTCCACCTAGGATTTCAACACCACATACAGCAGGATTTGATTGTCTGAATACATATCCTTTTAGAAGTTCAATCTTACATGGACGGACAAGAAAATTTAATTTGTTTCCTTCAAGGTCTTTTTTAGTCTCTTCTTGCCATTTTTCAAACTCTTCAATAAGTGTGTAAATGATTTTTGAATTGAACACTTTTACACCTTCTTGGTTTAGATCGGGATCAACATCAACATTAAATCCAAGCACAACGCATGTTAGTGGGTCTTTATCAAGGTTGGATTTGGCTTCTGCAATATCTCTTTTTGAGATGTTTCCAACTGTTGCTTTTCTTATGTTTACGCCTTTATCTTTGAATATTTTGATTAGTGCTTCAATGCTACCAAGTGTGTCAGCTTTGATTATGATTCCGGTTTCATCAGTTTGAATCATGACTTCTTCGATTTCGCTTTGAATATCTTCAATAGTTTCATCAATTTTGTCTGGAGAGCATGAACGAATTGGCATGCCTGCAATTGCTGCTTCCATTCCAGGTGCAGAAATTTTTACACCGGTTGCGGAAAATACTTCAGCCACATTACAGTATTTTGCTTTCTTGTCCATCATTTCACATAGTTCTTTTGGTTCGAGCAAGGCTCGAATCTTTGTAACGATTGGTTCGTGAAGTCCGCCGATTACGATTGTATCGTTTTTCTTTAATTTGCCATTATATAGAATTACATCGATTGTTGTTCCAAGTCCTTTTTCTTCTTTAACTTCTAGGATGGTGCCTTTTCCTTCGCTTTCAATGTCGCATTCAAGGCAGTCTTCAAGGAATTTTTGTGCAAGTCCCGCAAGAAGCATTAATAATTCAGGGATACCTTCGCCTGTTTCTGCAGAAACAGGAACGATTGAGATTTGTTTTGTAAAATCCTGGATACGGTCAAAACGGTCAGATTGTATTGCCATCTCTCCAAGTTTCCCAACAAGTTCGTAAATTTTTGTTTCAATTGCTGTGGTACCATCCTGAGATTGATCTTGGATGGATTTCATTAGAACTTTGTCTGGGTTTGATTGCCAATTTGGAAGTAAGTCAATCTTATTTGCTGCAATTATGAATGGTGTTTTGTATGTTTTTAGAATTTCGATTGCTTCTATGGTCTGAGGTTTGAAGCCTTCATTAACATCTACAACAAGAATTGCTATATCTGCGAGGTTTCCTCCTCGTTTTCTTAGATTTGTGAAAGCTTCGTGACCTGGTGTGTCAACGAATAGAAGTCCAGGTATTGAAAATGTGGTTGAATCAGTTATACAGTTTTTGCATTGATTTTTGATAGTATCCAGAGGGATGATTGATGCACCAATAGCTTGTGTGATTCCACCAGCTTCTCCTTTTACAACAGAGCTTCCTCTGATTCTGTCAAGTATTGATGACTTTCCATGGTCTACATGACCCATAACTGTACATATTGGACTTCTACAATTCATGATTATTATAAAATTGGAGTTTATTTTTAAAACTTGCCTTCAGTAAACTTCTTTAAAATAACGTTTCATTTAAATATTCAGGGTTATTCGTTTCAAATATGAATAATTTGTGTTTTATAGATGATGGAAAGATTAAGCACCTTATAGATTCAAAAAAAGTGTCAAGTAGTGATGATATTAGAAGAATTCTCAAAAAAGCTCTTGAATTAAAAGGGCTTGATGTGGAAGATGTTGCATCTTTAATTAATATTGAAGATGAAGAGATTTTAAACGAAGTATTTCAAACTGCAAAGAAAATTAAAAATCTCATTTATGGAAATCGTTTAGTTGTTTTTGCTCCACTTTATCTTTCTAATTATTGTTCGAATAATTGCACTTATTGCGGTTTTAGGACTGATAACAAAGAAATGAAAAGAAAATCTCTTACTCTTGATGAACTTGATGAAGAAGTTAAGTTAATCTTAGAACAGGGGCATAAAAGGATTCTGATGTTGATGGGGGAACACTCGAAAGAATGTTCTTTGGATTATTTTTTAGATATGATTGATAGGGTTTATTCTATTAAGGATTCAAAAGGGAATTCAATAAGAAGAATTAATGTTGAAATTGCACCACTTACTGTTGATGAATTTGCGAAACTTAAAGAGAAGAAGATAGGAACATATACTGTTTTTCAAGAAACATATCATAAAGAGACTTATCAGTCTGTTCATCCAACAGGCAAAAAGGCAGATTATGATTGGCGTCTTAATGTGATGGATAGGGC
>CAZYEG010000188.1:0-285 GCA_964646365.1 uncultured Methanosarcinales archaeon | reverse complement strand
CACTTGAAAATGGGATGAATGATGTTGGTATTGGTGCTCTTTTTGGACTTTATGATTATAAATATGAAGTTATCTCCTTGATAGAGCATGCAAAGCATCTTGATGAAAAATTCGGTGTTGGGCCGCATACAATATCTGTTCCAAGGATAGAACCAGCTCAAAATGCACCAAGTGCAATGGATATACCTAGTCCTGTGAGTGATTTGGATTTTAAGAAAATTGTTGCAGTTCTTAGGTGTGCAGTGCCTTATACCGGTATTATACTTTCTACAAGAGAGTCTCCTG
>CAZYEG010000187.1:0-3235 GCA_964646365.1 uncultured Methanosarcinales archaeon | reverse complement strand
GTATTTTTTATTGTATTTATAATCCGACATTTGTTTTGGGTCTATTCCAGGATGTATTATGTCAAATGTATTATCGTTAGAAGGTACAAGTTTATTTGGGAATAATACTTCAACTAGTGGAATGTTGTGTGCTTTTGCAAAATCAAAATCTCTTTGATCGTGGGCAGATGCTTTTACTATTCCTGTACCAAATTCAATTAATGCAAAATCTGCAATATATATTGGCAAGTCTCTACCTGAACAGAAATCTCTAGCATACTTTCCTGTAAAAAAGCCTTCTTTCGCGGTTTCTGGCCTGTAATCTCCTTTGATTTTTTTCTTTTTTATTTTTTCAATGAATTGAATTGCGTCTTCTTCATATTTTGTTCCTTTAACAAGATCTAGTGCGATTTTATGTTCTGGTGCAATAGCGATAAAAATCTCTGCAAATGAAGTATGGTGATGTGTTGTGAATGTATCTAATGTTATGTCCATATCATTGACTTTGTAGTATTGATAGTATCCTTTCTTTTTACCAATCCAATTCTTCTGCATGGTCTTTACACGTTCAGGCCAGCCTTCGAGTGTGTCAATGCTTGTTAGAAGTTCTTCTGCGTAATCCTTAATTTTATAATACCATTGATCAAGAGGTTTTTGTTCGATTTCTGTATCTGTATGTCTCCAGCATTTGCCGTCGATAACTTGTTCGTTTGCGAGAACTGTGTTACATTCAGGACACCAGTTGATAATAGCATCTTTTTTGTAAGCTAATCCTTTTTCAAAGAACTTTAAGAATATCCATTGATTCCATTTAGAGTAATCCTCATCACATGTTGGCATAATACGATCAAAATCATATGAAAATCCCATTTCTTTTAATTGGTCAGTCATTGCTTGCATACATCTATCTGTCCATTCTTTTGGATGAGATTTATTTTTTATAGCAGCATTTTCTGCAGGAAGACCGAGTGCATCGAATCCGACAGGATAAAGCACATTAAAGCCTTTCATTCTCTTATATCTAGCGTATGCGTCACCAAGAGAGTAGTTTCTAACATGACCAATGTGAAGCTTTCCAGAAGGGTAAGAAAACATTTCTAAACAATAATATGGAGGTTTTTTTGAATTAGGATTAAACTTAAACGTACCTTCTTCTTTCCATTTCTTTTGCCATTTTTTAGATATTTTGTATAGATCTTCCATACAGTATAGAAATAGTGAATGGTTTAAAATAATTTCTAAAATAAACGATTATTTAAAGAAAATGTATATAGAATTATTCAGTACTTTTAACAAGTATTCTGATTTTTTTTGTTTTAGAAGTTGGTGACTTCATGTTTTCAAGAGTATATTCTTTTAATCCTTCTTTTTTAGCAAAAGCTTTAGCAGACTCTTCACTTGTAAAAGTTTTTGGCCTTCTTGTTCTTATTCTGCTTTTTTGGTATCTTAAATCTCTATCATGTCTTATACTCATATTTAACACCTAAAACTTTTTGATTTTCATAATGTCGTCGATAAGGTCAACGTGTCCCATAAATACAGATCTGCAACAGTATCTGTCAAGACCAATGCTGTCGAGGATTTTTTTTCTATCTTCGCCTGCTTCTAGTCTTTTTTTATATTCTTCCCATAAGTGGGCAATTGGTTTCCCGCATGATTTGCATCTTATTGGAATAATCATAGTATTTTCACCTGTAAGACTTTTGTCTTTTTGAACGAGCGCTTCCATGTGTGTTTGGTTTTTTTGGCTCTTTTCTTCTAATGTCAGCAACTAATAGTTGTCTGTCATATGATAATAAATTTTCATCAAGTTCTGAATCTTCAAAATATTTTGAAATTGCTTTTCCGATTGCTAATCTACTTGCATCAGCTTGGCCTGCGATTCCACCACCATTAACTTTTACACTGATATTTAATTTGTTTACTTTATCTCCAGCGATGATAAGAGGCTCTCTTATTCTCATTCTGTAAAGTTTTGGTTCATAAACGTTAAGATCTATGTTATTGATTTTGATTATGCCCTTACCTTCTTGAACAGTCGCTCTAGCAACGGCACTTTTTCTTTTTCCTGATTCATGAACAATTTTTTTTGAAACACTCATATTTTTCCACCGAGATTTTTACATATTGCTTTAATTGTTATAAATTTAGTAGTAGGAAGTTTTTTTAGATTCGCGCTAGGAATAGTTTCTATTTTCTGATCCTTAAATTGTTCAGGAACAGTATTATAGCATTTAATTCTTGCAAAAGCAGCTTTCCCTTTAGGTTGTTTGTATGGAAGCATGCCTCTAATAATTCTTTTTAAATATTTTTCAGGAAGTTTTGGGATGAAAGGACCTTTAGTGTGTATTCCTCTATCATAATCTTTTTTAGTCTTTTCAAGAAGAGTTCTTTTGTGTCCAGATATAACAGCGTCGTTAGCATTAAGAATAACTATTCCTTCACCTAGCAAAGCTTTCTTTGCAACTACTGTTGCAATTCTTCCAGCAATAAGATTTGTAGCGTCGACAATCATTTTATCCCATAATCCTCACTTTTGACCCTTTTGGGTTTTTCTTCATTAATTCAGGAATTGTAAGTGTAACACCATTTACTTTGTTGATTTTTTCTACTGCACTTTTTGAAAATGAATAAGCAGCAATTGTGATTTTGTGTGTGATATCTCCTGTAGCAAGAACTTTTCCAGGAACAATAACTATCTCGTTCTCTTTTGTATTTTTATCAAGATTGAAGAGATTTACAATTCTTCTTCTTCTTGTAGGTTTTTCAAGCTCTTGAGCGATACTTTTCCAAATATTCTTTTCTTCGCTTCTGCTTTGTTCCTTGAGTTCGCTTATGAACCCTTCGAGTTGTTTGTGTTTCATTTTTTCTTATGCTATTATGCGGGGGACGAGGTTCGAACTCGCGCACCCACTAAGGGACTAGGCTTTTGCTGATGTAACCCGGAGGTTATAATGCATCTCCTCAACCTAGCGCTTTTGACCACTCAGCCACCCCCGCGTAAGGAATGGCTTAACTGATTTTTGTAATAATTTATTTGATTTCTTTAATTGATTTAAGGAAATCGTCTGTTAATGCTTCAAATTCTTTTGAAGCTTGTATTAGTATTTCTTTAGGGCTTAATTGTCCCCATGATTCAATATAAAACATGAATGCTTTGTTGTCAAACTCTATTTTTACAATGTCTTCGCAAACATTTTCACATGCATCAACTAAATTTGGTGTATTGATTAATTTTTCATCAATTTTTCCAGTT
>CAZYEG010000186.1:0-3242 GCA_964646365.1 uncultured Methanosarcinales archaeon | reverse complement strand
ACCTTTCAAATAACTCAAAAAACATCGAAAAAACAGAAGCTTTCTATTTTTCAGACTTTATCAAAGACCTTCAAATAAAACTCCAGCAACATAACCCAGAGATATTAAAACAAATTATTGATATTATAAAATTTTTAGAAAACAAATTTTTCCAAGAAGAAAAAGATATCCCACTTACTTTTTCTCACGGTGATTATCATCCGCTAAACATGCTTTGGAAGGATGACCAATTGCTTGCGGTAATTGATTGGGAGTTTTGCGGATCCAAACCAGAACTCTATGATATGGCAAACCTTCTAGGCTGTATTGGGCAAGAACATCCAGAATATCTCATTCAAAAACTCTCAATTGCCTTCATCAAAACAATGAAGGAATCAAATTTATTCTCAAGTTGGGATCAAGCACTTAATTACATAATCGCTATGCGGTTTGCATGGCTTTCAGAGTGGCTTAGAAAAGACCGTCCCGATATGCAACAACTAGAAATAGATTATATGCATGTTCTAATAAAAAATTATAAAGAAATAAATAAAATATTTATTCTAAAGCTGGAAGAGTCTCGTTAATAACCATTCCATCTTCAATGTCAATAAATTGATTGTAGTCATAATGCTTTACCTTGACAATCTTTACTCTTTGGTTTGCAATCCTAATATTATTGATAGTTATTGGTGTAAATCCGTATGGTCTTTCGTCAATTAAAACCTGTGCACCTTGTGGATTAGAATCAACAATTATTGTTGCAAAACCAACTGAGCTCCCGCTTCCTCCCATATTAACATTGAATATATACTTCTTATCAATTGAGAAATTATATCTTTCACTAAATGAGGTAGTTCCAGTTTTTTGAAGTGTAAGTCGTAAATCAGCATCTTCTGTTAATTCGACTGTTTTTGGTGTTACTCCTTTGTATTCGCCACTAAGTCTAATTTCAGCTCCACTTGGTTCGCTGTTAATTTCTAAAATAGCTACACCAGAATTAAAATTATCTTCAATTACAAGTTCTTGTACTTCCATAGTTGTAGTGGTAGTACTTGTAGTAGTCGCTATTGTAGTAGTAGTAGTTGTGGTGATTTCAGTTGTTGTTGCTTCTTCTGTTGTCGTAGCTTCCAGTGTTGTAGTATCTTCTAAGGTAGAAGTAACATTCATAGTCTCGTTCTCACCCAAATCTGTAGGTGCACACGCGACAATCAAGAATAGTCCAATTAGTAGTATTATATTTTTCATAACGTAATCCTGGAATTATTACTATTTAAATCTTTTTGAAGAATTCATTGTCCAGTGCAGCGAAATACTCTTCGATACGAGAGATTATTGATGGCACGACCGTTTGTTTGATTTTTTCAGAAAATATTTCTCCAGGAAGCATATTTTCATTTATTCTGTACCTGTTTGCAACTTTCTCAACAAGAAATATATCTCGAAGTCTTTTAATTTGCCTTCTTATGTTTGAGCTTGCAACACCAAGTTGTTCAAGGTTTTCTTGCTCTCTATATGTAACGACCCAATCTCTTACATCTTCCGAGGAAAGCATTTTATCATCTTTTTTGGCCTCAAGCAAAGAATAGAAGACATCAATTATTACATCTCTAGAGTCGCCAGGTTGAAGAAGTCCTAAAGATAAACAGAGTTTCTTTATGAGTTCCCTCTTTGATAAGTCGTAAGGTTTCTCATATTTTCTAAGTGTGATTTCAGATATCGGATGATCCGTTGAAACTTTTTTCGCCATATCACTGATTAAATGTTTTAATCTTTATATACTTCACGCATATCTGTCCAGTGGGGAGTGCTCAATATGAATTTTTAAAAAATACACCAAGCAGTCCAACAAGTGGCCCAATAAAGAATCCGAAACCTAAGAATAAAAATGCCACATTCATCAGTAGGAAAACAGGCTTTAATTCCTCAAACCAATTGTCCATTGTGATTATCGCAATTCCAATTATCATTTGAATAACACCTACCGGAATCATTCCTATAGCAAACATAAATATCCCAGCGAGTAGTACTAAAATCCCATTAAATAGATTTAGGGTCATTTGATTTTTTTATTTTAGATTCTTTATAACAGTATCTATTCTCAATTATAATTTATATAAAATATATAATTTTAAATATAGGTTAATTCTAGATAGAATTAGTAAATGGAAGACATTTGTTTTAATTGTGGAAGAGAGAATGTCCATTCATTTTACTCTTTTTGGAAAGAAGATATTGTGTATAGCTTTTACTGCAGGTGTAATTGTTCTTGGGTCAAGAAATCTACTGATCTATAGGAAACTCTAAACTCCACTTTTTAATTTCCATTTCACTTCCGTCTCTTAGAGTTCCATGAAATTTTGAAGTCTTGACCAACTCGTCATACTCTTTTACCGCTTCGATAACGTTAAAACCCATTTTTTCACCCCGTATCTCGGAAATATTACGAAATAGGGGAATTTTATTTATAAGTTTTCCGGACGAGAAATGCCACTTAGTAGTATAAAAAACACGAAATTATAAATTTTTTATAAAAAATATAATATTTTAATTCGGTACAAGTTCAACAACAGTTTCAGCATGGTTTGTCTGTGGAAATAGGTCGAATAGTGCTACGTTTTTTACCTTAAGGTGCTTAAACTTCTTTATATCTTTTCTAAGTTGGTTTATGTTGCATGAGATATAAATTAATTTTTCTGGTTTTTCATTATTAATAAAGCTGATTACTTCATTTTCCATTCCGGACCTTGGAGGATCAACAATAAGGCAAAATGGTTTATCAATATCAATTCTGGATACATTTTTAGATTTCATGCAAAAAATCGACGCGTTTTTGACGTTATTAATGCTGATATTTTCTTGTGCTTGTTCTGTACAGCCTTTAAAACTTTCAACAATTATTATATTTTTGAAAAGATTTGCATTATTTATCGCAAAAGTTCCTACGCCTGAATATAGATCAACTAATGTATTATTACTATTTTTTTTTAGTAACTCTCTACAATACTTATGCATCTGTTCTGCCATTTCTGTATTGTTTTGAAAAAATCCGAGAGCATGATAAGTAAATTTATTTCCTAAAAGATATTCAGCAAGAGTGTCTTCCCCTTTTATTATGTTATATTCATCCTTTAATGTATTAATGTCGTCCGGTGAGACATAAGCAATTATAATAGAAGCAGCGCTTGTTTTAAAAGATTTTATACTAACTATTGTTTCTTTTAACCTTGTAGATTCTTCATTAAGCACAAACACTATACAGT
>CAZYEG010000185.1:0-3245 GCA_964646365.1 uncultured Methanosarcinales archaeon | reverse complement strand
CTCAAGGATTATCGGGACATATGACATCTTACCTTCTATTGAATATAGCTCAGAAGATATTGAAAACCTTAACCCAGAAAGTATCACCATTGCCAATAAGGGGATTGGAGTTCAGATTGAGCCAGTAAATAATCAAGAGTTAGAAGAAGAGATTGAAAGTAGGATTAAGCTCTATGTGCAAAATAAGAATCCAAGATCAAAAATCAAAAATATTAATATCAAGACCTATACAAACATCACATACATTTCAGATGTGACTCTTTCAGAAATTGATGATTCAGAATCAGTAAAGGCGTATGATATTTCCTTTGTTGCACCGTATGTTAAGTCAACCACAACGTTTCCACTCTCTGTTCAAATAGACTATGAGACAGAATATGGTGAAATTTTATCGTACGAAGAAAAGATTAACATCAAAGTGATAAAAAAGGCAGATCTTGTCATTACTCAGGGCGTAAGTAGCAGAAGTGTTGAGGGAGGGGACGAGATTATTGTGTCAGTGACTTTAACAAATAATCGTCAGACAGATATTGATGCTATCACAATAGGAGATTCATTCCCAGCATATATCTCAGTTGAGGGAGTGACACAAAAGGAAATTTCTTTAGATTCTGGGACAGAAGCTTCAGTTTACATCTACAAATTAACAATGCCTTATGTTACATATGCTCAAAATTTCGATATTAATACATCTCTTTCATTTATTGAAAATGGTGCAGTTAAGAGGCTATCAAAAGTTTCCACAATCACAATAAATCCAAAAAATTATAATCTTAATTTTAGAAAAGCTATATCTGACAGTGATGTGTATATCGGGGAAATTGTCGACGTAGTATACACCTTAAAAAATAATGATGATACAGGGATATATAACATAACTTTTGATTTCCCAAAGACGCAATATGCAGATGTGCATCATCCGTCAATTACAATACCATCTTTAATGGCTGGAGAGGAAGTTGTTCAGACTTTAGAATCAGTAAGGTATAAGTTCAATAAAAGTGCAGTTCTCGGCCAGACCACAATATTCTATTATGATGAAAATGGAATATTGTATAATGAAACAACAAATGAGATTCGTCTGACTCCAAGTTATACTCGTGTCATGGGCCAATTGATTTTTATTAACAGGACATACAATTATTCTTCAAGGGTATTAAATACATCAATTACTAATATGGGGGCAGAAGCGACTGCAGTTGTATTAGTCTCAGAAAAAGTTTATACCATAGATCTTTCACCATTTGAAAAGTCAACTATAATTGAAAAGACAGATGCTCCTTCAAATAAAGAGGTTTCAATAAATTATAATTATCATAATCTTGATTTTACATCATATTCAAATTTTGTAACTTATGGAGTCGCACCAACAACTACAACAACATCGTCTACGACAAGTCTAGAGACGACCACGCAGGATGTTGCAACTACAGAAAGTGCAAGTACAACAGAAATTAACGATGAAAATAAGCCAGGGTTTTGGCGATCAATAATAGATAGATTAAAAAAGGTATTTACCTTATTTAAAAAAAAATGAGTATATTTGGAAAACTTGCTTTTTGGAAAAAAGGGGATGATTTTGGACTGGACAGTTCAGATCTAGGTCTTGGAGGAAATAATCCCTCGGGATTAGACGGAGGCACAAATAGCTTTGATACTAATAGTTTTGGTCCTGATAGTAACAAGTCTACTCTCGGAATGAATGATAATAATGGTTTTAATTCTCCTAATTCGGGAACTGATAACATGGGGAATTTTGGCATGGATAATTCTCAGCCCCAAGGGTTTTCTTCGGGACAGCAACAGAATCCAACAGAAGAAATATATCAGGCAGCATCACCTTTTCCCGCATCCACAGGCTCTCCTAGTGCCTCAGGCAGTCATCATACAGACATTATGTCAAAGGACATTGAAGTGATATCCTCAAAAATTGACGCTTTAAGGGCTTCTCTTGACAGCGTTAATCAGCGATTGATAAATGTTGAGCACATGCTGCGTGAAGACAAAGAGAGTAAGTATAAATGGTAAGTAAAAAATATCCAAAGAACAAAATTTTCTTGTTAACCATTCTTCTAATATTGATATTGGATCAAGCATCAAAAGCTATTGTCAAAAGATTTGTGACAAGTCCTATATTTGTTATTCCTAAAGTTTTCTCAATCAACTATGTCAGGAACACCGGTGCAGGTTTCTCATTGTTTGGAAATATACCAAATAGTAATATGTATCTGACGTTTCTCACAATGATAATAATCGGGATTATTCTTATTAACTATGATAAAATAGAAAGACCAGTGTTTCCTTTTATCTCATTAATAGTCGCTGGTGCACTCGGAAATCTTATAGATAGAATCCGTTGGGGTTTTGTTGTAGATTTTTTAGATTTCCAAATATGGCCGGTATTTAATGTTGCAGATAGCGCAATAACTATTGGTGGGTTTTTAGTATTGTTTTATTTGTTAAGAAATAAAGAATAATCAACATATAATTTTATCTTCTTCACCAGTTGTACAGACAATTTGTCCATTTCTTATTGTGTATGAGTCAATATCATTGTTATCAACTTTAGATTTACAACATATGTTTGTTGATGCCCATGAAACAATGGAATTATAATCATTTCTAATGTTACTATTTGTTGATTGGCATTGTGATAGTTCAACTTCCGCTTCACTTGTTCTTTGCCCATATTCATTCTGGATTGTGCTTATATTGAAATTATATTCTGATTGTAGATTGCTAAGTTTTGACTCAGCCTCTGAAAGTTCTGATATGCACATGTATGTATTATTTTTTTCAAGCGCAATATTTGCAAGATATCGTTCGCTAACACTTCTGCAGCTTTCCAAATTTGTGTTTGCCACAAGAAGATCAGCCTTTTTGTTTTCATGTTCTACGATAAAGTCAGAAACACTTATGCCCATCTCATTAAATTGTGATTGGATCTTAAATCCAAGCATTGCAGGCTTGATAATGATTAGTATAACGAGAATCAAGATTATGACGAATATTAAAGCAAGACTTATGTGATGATGATGCAGATGTACTCCTTTATTTTGTTTAGGTTTAATCTCAACATCTAATTTTTCATTATCTCTTTTTTCCGGCATAAAATCAGTATTCAGTTTATTTTTATATAAACTTTTCCTCATTTTTTAATAAGTATCACCTTTAGAAACATTTATAATCAAATAATTTTTTCTATATTTTTAAATGGGCCTGTAGCTCAGCCTGGTTAGAGCACA
>CAZYEG010000184.1:0-3248 GCA_964646365.1 uncultured Methanosarcinales archaeon | reverse complement strand
GATCTAGTTATTCATGGATTTCAATTTCTAAAGATACTGAATGTTATGCAATTAAAAAAAGCAATAGAATCAATAGTGGCCTTTTTCCGTCAACTATTGATTCTATTGCTTTTTTTAATTGCATAACATTCGGTATCTTTGGAGGTTGAAATCCATGAATAACAAGATCTTCTTCTTGTTTTTCTGTCACATCATCTGTCTGTATATCTTTTGGGATATCGATATAAACTGGACCCGGCCTTCCTTCAGTTGCAATCTTAAATGATTTGTCAACTATTGAAGCAGCTTTATTTGCTGTTCGGATCTGAAAATTATGTTTTGTAATAGGCATTGTTATACCTACCATGTCTGATTCCTGAAACGCATCATTCCCAATAAGTTTTGTTGGAACTTGACCACCTAATGCAACTATTGGAATATTGTCCATGAAAGCATCCATTATTCCTGTGACTAGGTTTGTAGCACCAGGTCCTGATGTTGCTACACATACACCGACTTTCCCTGAAGCCTTTGCATAACCTTCTGCAGCGTGTGCAGCGCCTTGTTCGTGTCTAACCAAAATATTTCTAATCTTGTTTTTTCTTTCAAGATATGTATCGAAAAACGGGATCAATGCTCCTCCCGGATATCCAAATGTTACATCTACGTCATTTTTGATTAGTGTGTCTATTATTGCTTCTGATCCCTTCATTTTTTTTCTTAAATAATAACGCTTTATTTGCTCCTTGGATTATCGCATTAGCTGAAGCCATTACAATATCCTCATTTGTAGATTGTCCTCTAAATAAATTCCCTTTCTTATCTGAAAAAACAATGGAAACATCTGCAAGTGCGTCCGTTCCACCTGTAATCGCCTTAAGATTATATTCAGACAATTTCACATTAGGATCAATCATCTCCTGTACAACATTTGAAAGTGCGTCAACTGGTCCTACTCCTTTTGATATACCAACCTTCTCTTTTCCATCTACAATAATTTTTACTTCTGCTGTAGGTGTTATCTTGTTTCCTGTTGTGATCTTGATTTCTTCCATCTTAATTATCTGTTCTTTTTCAGTAAGCTGGTTTGTTATATCGTTTGCAACAGCAATTACATCTTCTCTTGTGATTACTTTTTGCTTGTCAGCAAGATCTTTGATTTTCTTAGTTATTTGTTCAATTTGTTTTTTTGAAAGACTATACTCTAACTCTTGTAACACTTTATCTACTGCATGTTTACCAGAATGTTTTCCTATCACAAGGTTTTCACCAACCCAACCAATGTCTTCTGGGTTCATTATCTCATAAGTATTTTTAGACGCGATTACTCCATGCTGATGTATTCCAGCTTCGTGAGCGAATGCATTTCTTCCAACTATTGCCTTATTTCTTTGAACCATTAAACCAGTTAAGCTTGAGACCATCTTTGATGTTGGACATATTTCCTTAGCGACAATATTTGTTTTAACATCTTTGAAGAACTTATTTCTAGTGTTGATGTTCATCACTGCTTCTTCAAGTGAACAATTCCCAGCCCTTTCACCAATACCATTGATTGTGCATTCTATCTGTGTTGCACCATTTTTGACAGCAGCAAGTGAGTTTGCCACTGCAAGTCCTAAGTCATTATGACAATGAACAGATATAGTAACATCTTTTTCTTTGATCAAATCTCCTAGTTTATCAAATACATATTTGATTCTTGCACCAAATTCTTCTGGTTGTGCGTATCCAACTGTATCAGGAATATTTATTGTTGTAGCTCCGGCATTTATTGTTGCTTCAATCACATCACACATATAATCAACATCAGTTCTTGCAGCATCTTCTGGTGAGAACTCAATATCGTCACAAAAAGACTTTGCTCTATATACACCAGCAACAGCCATTTCAATAATTTCTTCTTTTGATTTTCTAAATTTTTCTTCTCTATGAACTTGAGATGTTGCAACAAATACATGTATTCTTGGCTTTTCAGCGTTTTGTATTGCTTCCCACGCTCTATCTATATCACCATTAATACATCTAGCAAGTCCACATATCACAGGACCATTTACTTCTTTTGCAATTGCTTTTACTGCTTCAAAGTCATCATCTGAAGCGATTGGAAATCCAGCTTCAATTATATCTACTCCAAGCTTTGCTAATTGTTTCGCAATTATGATTTTTTCTTGTTTATTTAATGATGCGCCAGGGCTTTGCTCCCCGTCGCGTAAAGTTGTATCAAAAATTTTGATAGTTTTCATTTTTTATTCACCATATTTTCCATCATTTAATTAAAAATGAAGCTCAAAAATTAAAGATTTTTGTTGTTTCATTTTATCCTCCCATTATGATTATAATTACATTGTAATAATTGAAATGAAATCAAATGTTTTTTGTATTGTGTGTTTCCAGCCCGGTAAAACATTAATCCAGGCTTACAGCAGCACCAGTACGAGAAGTAAGACTAGCAAAAGTGAATTTGATATTTTTACATTATCACTAGTATTTTTCATTCTATCCTCAGTATTTGTAAGATTATTTATAAATGTTTTGAAAACGAAAGGAAATAACCACTGACAAGTAACAAATACCGAAAGATTTATAAACTGTTTCACGCCAATCCTAATCATGTCTTTGCTATCAGAATTAAATATGGAAGAAATCAAAAGAGACACATTGTCTTCATTAGATACATTTATTTCTGCTCTCACTGAGAAAAAAGTTGATTATGAAGAAGAAATGACAGACTTAGAATCTCAAGTAAGTCATGGCCAGTATGAATCAGCTATAAGGACTGCAGATGAAATTGCAGATTTTAAGACTAAAACTGCTATGGAATATGAGATGGCTCAAGAGGATCTTAAAAAAACTATTTCAGAACTATACCCTCAAATTGGAAGAGAGGCAGGGGAAGCTCTTGAATATTTAGAGGACGGAGTCTTTGTTCTTGCAATGAATTTACATATTGTGTCCAGTAGCATACTTAGACAATCAGATACTGTTGCTTTGGAATACGTTAAACAAGTTCAGCAGGCAACCGAGTGGAGCAATGATATAAATCCAGATGATATCATTAAGCCAGAAGTTGCGGACAACTCTGTTGGTAGTCCATATGTAGAACTTGCAACCAGAATATTGGAATACTACAAAAAAGAACAAGAATACAAGAAGTCTCAGAAGCAAACAAGCGAACTTGCACAAATACAGATCAACAGATATCAAGAAAATCAGGAAAAAATCTCCGAACTTAATGCTAAAATATCTCAAATAGAGACACATTTATC
>CAZYEG010000183.1:0-3250 GCA_964646365.1 uncultured Methanosarcinales archaeon | reverse complement strand
ATGTTTGAGCTAGGATATACTCTTTCTAAAGATAAAGATGGATTTGATATTTCACCAATGGTATAATTACTAAAGCTACTAACATTAAACACAACAGTAGGAGCATTCAAAGGTGTAAAATTATGACATGATGGAGTTGTTGTCTCATTACATATCTCATTCCCATTTCTATAGATTACAAGATTATCCTCATCTAAACCTGTTAAATCAGGTGAATAAAGTGTAATATTCGCTGATTTATTTAATTCAGGAAGTGCAGCAGCATCAATATACACAAAATTATTAGAAATTTCTATTCTTTGGCTAGGACCAAAAGTAATATAATCATTTGTATCAAAATCATAATCAATTTGATCTAAGAATCTTATCTCCCCTTGAGAATTGTTATACTTAAGGATATGATTATTTCCTGAACCATAATATAGATTATGAGTGTTGTCAAAATCATTATTTAAGAACAGATTATTAGAACCATATAATTCAACACCATAAATACTATTGAATACAAAATAAGAATTAATCATATTATTATAACTACCCTCTAGAGAAAGACCTATAACGTTATTACTATAATCTATATTTGTAAATGTACTATTCCCTGAGTTAGAACCAACATAAATACCATAACCAAAATTAGTAGAAGAAGAATTTATTTGTAAGCCACTAACGCTATTGTAATAAGAATTATCAAAATATATCCCCATATCAAAACCGATAATTTGATCATAACCAGAATTACTGCTGTAGATATTTATATTATCATATCCGTTTACATAAATACCATAACTATTTACCGAACCATCTCCTGTAATATTAAAAAGATTAAGATCTAAAGTTATATTGTCAGCAGTAACATTGAAACAAGTTCCTGTTGTACTTTCATCATCAATCAACTGATAAGTCAAATTAGCAACACTCAAAGTCCCACATTCTGTTATATTACATGGACTTCCAACAGTACCTTCACCAACCCATGAATTAGGACAAGGACCTAATTCACCAATACTATAATCACTCCAACTACTAACATTAAAGATAACAGTACTTGCATTCAAAGGTGTAAAATTATGACATGATGGAGTTGTTGTCTCATTACATATCTCATTCCCATTTCTATAGATTACAAGATTATCCTCATCTAAACCTGTTAAATCAGGTGAATAAAGTGTAATATTCGCTGATTTATTTAATTCAGGAAGTGCAGCAGCATCAATATACACAAAATTATTAGAAATTTCTATTCTTTGGCTAGGACCAAAAGTAATATAATCATTTGTATCAAAATCATAATCAATTTGATCTAAGAATCTTATCTCCCCTTGAGAATTGTTATACTTAAGGATATGATTATTTCCTGAACCATAATATAGATTATGAGTGTTGTCAAAATCATTATTTAAGAACAGATTATTAGAACCATATAATTCAACACCATAAATACTATTGAATACAAAATAAGAATTAATCATATTATTATAACTACCCTCTAGAGAAAGACCTATAACGTTATTACTATAATCTATATTTGTAAATGTACTATTCCCTGAGTTAGAACCAACATAAATACCATAACCAAAATTAGTAGAAGAAGAATTTATTTGTAAGCCACTAACGCTATTGTAATAAGAATTATCAAAATATATCCCCATATCAAAACCGATAATTTGATCATAACCAGAATTACTGCTGTAGATATTTATATTATCATATCCGTTTACATAAATACCATAACTATTTACCGAACCATCTCCTGTAATATTAAAAAGATTAAGATCTAAAGTTATATTGTCAGCAGTAACATTGAAACAAGTTCCTGTTGTACTTTCATCATCAATCAACTGATAAGTCAAATTAGCAACACTCAACTCCCCACACTCAGTAACATTACATGGACTTCCAACAGTTCCTTCACCAACCCAACCGTTAGGGCAAGGAGTTACTTCTCCACCAATCCCTTGCCACTGTAGTACAGGATAAGCACTTTCTACTTCATTCCAAACATTATCAAAATCCCAAGAAGTCATAGGAGGAAGATTGTTAACATCTCCTTGGAAGTATGATTCGTCGTCAGCGATTGCAGTACAGCCAGCTGGATTACCAGTAGCAGTACAATTATCTGAATTTCCAGAATGATTATTCCAGTAGGAATTGCTAATTATTGAAAATTGTAAATTAGCTATTAATCCCCCTAAACCCTTAGGAGCAGAAACACTTCCTGTTGAGAATGAATTCTCAAGTATAAGATAATAAAAAGAACCTGCAAGGCCTCCTGCATAACCCCATACAGTATCAGTTGTTGTAACATTACCAGTAGCATATGAATTAGTAATTGAATATTGAGATGTATTCTGCCAGTTACCCCTAGCACTCCCTATCAACCCACCAACATGATATCCAGAAGAAGATACCTCTCCTGTAGCATAGGAATCTAAAATATAACTATTTTCAGAAGTCCCTACTAAACCACCTACACCAAGACCATCTGAAGAAACATTAACATTTGAATAACATCTAATAATATTTAAACCACCTACTGATGACCCCACTAGACCACCAATGTAATACCAGCGTCCATAAAGTATTCCTGAGGTATATGAATTAGTAATCAACCCCCCATTCTGTCTTCCAACTAATCCGCCAACATGATATTGGCCTGTAATATTAAGTTGTGTTAGACCAACGTTTGTTATATTTACTCCTAAAGTACTTCCGAATAAACCAACATAATCCTGAGAGATTCTATCAATATGTAAGTTTGAAATATAATAATTATTTCCTTCAAGACTTCCCGTGAATCTAATTGAATTATTACCCACTGGTTCAAAACCGTCGCCACCATTCCAACTGCTTGTAGCTGAGCAGTCTATATTATTCATCATCGTATAGTGTGATGTGAGGTTATCTTCCATTGATTGCAGTTGTGTACAGGTTGTGATTCTGCAAGGTATTTCTTTTGTTCCATATCCAACCATACCGCCAGGACAAATATTATCTCCAACAGACCCACCAAGACTCTGCCAGGTTAAGCTTGGATAAGTATCGTTCCTTTCTTCCCAGATGCTGAAGAAGCTCCAGTTATACATGGGAGCAAAAATAGGATATACATCATCTTTGAAATAATTAATATCAGATTCTGAAGTGCAGGTTCCACAAGACTCAGGACCCATGCAGCAGAGTGTTGCATTGTCGCTTGAGTTGTCATACCAATAGCTGTTTACTATACCATCATAATCATTGTAACCAACTATAC
>CAZYEG010000182.1:1808-3260 GCA_964646365.1 uncultured Methanosarcinales archaeon | reverse complement strand
TCATTAACAATTCCATCAACATCTGTATAATCAAAGAATCTTCCACCAGTCTGGAAAGCCATAGACGGAAGATCATCATTAGGACCAACATTCTCATACTCTTTTGGATAATTTACAGCAAACTTCGTATCTAACAATGAATTAATCCCAAGATCACTTGGAATAAATGTAGCCATGTAAAGTCCCGGCTCACTCATGCTAAAAGATAATCCTTCGGAAGCAGGAAGTGTTTCAGACTTAACAATAACACTTGACAGATCATTGACCCTCGTGTCTGCTATTTCAACATAATATTTTTCTTTTCTTTTAGGGTTCCCTACGCCATATGCAAAAAGCCTTGTCAAAAGTTTTGAATTATCTCCTGACATCAATTGACCTCCCCATCTCTCTCCATCATCCGTAGTCAAACTCATAACCCTGCCAAGACCATATCTCCAAGTTGTCACAATCGGATAACCTTGGTTTGTAGTCACTAATGTCTGTGCATTAGATTTTGGCACAATGGTATTAAATCCACCGACCTCAATAGTATCAACTGCAAGTCCTGAAGTTATGAAATGACCAGAATCTTTTATTGTAAGAGTTTTCTTATTAACTATCTCTTCATCTTCTCTATTCTTTTCCTCACCAAATTCAAGAATAACATTATTTGCTCTTGATGCAAGGTCATATGAACCACCAGTAAGCTCTGCAACTTTTTTAAGTAAAGTTGATTTTACAGGTTCAGTAATTCTATCCTGAGGCACACCAAGAGTATATATCGTAACACCTTTAGATGCAGCCAACTGAGAAGCCTCATAAACATTATCTTCAACACCTTTTGTCTTTGGACGGTTTGTTGTATGTCCATCAGAGAGTATAACTATATTATTACTTCCAGAAAGATCTTCAAGCATTCCAACCGCATATATTATTGCAGGTCCCATCCTTGATGTACCACCGAATGGAAGCTTTTGTATATTTGACCCAATAAGCGCTTTTTTAGCCTCATAATCTACCATGTCTGAGACAACGTAAACTTCAGAATTAAACGCAATAACACCTACACGGTCAGTTGTTCTAAGTGAATTCAAGATATTGACCGCGTGCGCTTTTTCAACTGCAACCCCTTCTTCATTTCCATAACTACCATGAGAAATATCAATCACAAAAACGATATTGACTTTCTGGTTAGAATCATCAATCTCTTTTCCCTCACCTGCTCGCGTCGGTAGTAACGTTTCAATTGCACTCGAACCATATCCACCATAATCATAACTCTTATCTCCACCAATAACAACTAAACCATTTCCCTCACTCACATAATCATCAAGCATATCAACATTCGCTGAAGATATTTCTGATGCAGGCACATTGTTAAGTACCGTCATATAATAATTATCAAGACTATTTGGGATAATCCTTTGTTCATCAACATCATATATCCTTTCCAATATTCTCTTCATTGGAGAG
>CAZYEG010000182.1:0-1798 GCA_964646365.1 uncultured Methanosarcinales archaeon | reverse complement strand
CTTGGCCTAGAAACAAAAAGGACTTTTGGCTTTTTAATAACTGTAACGGTCTTATGATATTCATCATTTACCGAAAAATAATTTTCATCTGCTATTCCTGCTTTCGCATATATTTCATGAGTACCCTGAGTAAAGACATGAGAAAATGTTTCAACTGCATTTGTAGTATAAGTCTCTTTCTTCAGCTTTCCATCAATATATATCAAAAGATGTACCCTTTGATCCCCTATCTTATCAAGCTTTATACTAAATATATTCTCAACACCTGGCACCGTCTCAGAAGGACCACCTACCGTTATTGAAACATCCTTATGTATCGGATCATCACGGAGTGTATACAATGTAATGTTCTGAGACGCAAAAAACAATGCCACATCTGAAAGCCTTGCGCCATCAGTGTTATGTCCATCCGACATAAGAAGCATATTTTCAGAATTCTTTGCTGCATCAATTAATGTATCACCTATATTAGATGTATTCTCAGAACCGACGTATACAACTTCTGTTTCTATTCTTTTAGAAAGTTGATTTATCAAACCTGTCCGTCTCTCAAACAGATCATAACTTGAACTATTGTCAACTACTAACGTCAAAAATGGATCGCCTTCAACAATCTGTTTTTGAATAAGGTATGGTGAAGCAAGTGCCAGCACCAATAAGACAAATATACACGTACGTGTCAAAAACAAAATCAACCTATGCGTCTTGATTCTTCTCTTGATATGTTGTTCAAGGTCAAGCTTCAAAAACCTATGCCTTAACAGCAACAATAAAAATAATACAAGTGGAAGTATAAAGGTAAGCACCAATGGATATTCAATGCTGAAATTCATCAGATATCACCTCTATATTTGATGTAAGCGAGCTCTATCATTAATAAAATTATAACTAATACAATAGCAAATATCGTTAGTGTCTGTGGCATTTTTTTCTTGCCGACTTTTGTAATATCAGATTTAATATCTCGTCCACTTTCAATATTTGAAAATATATCAGACTCTTTCTCATCCATAAAATTTACACCAAGATTATCATCTCCCAAGATGTAAATCCCTGGCTCATCAAATAATATATTATCACGGACAACCTTCCCATCTGGAGTAACAAGAGCTTCATCCTCATTAAGATTAAGTACAGATCCTGTAAAATGATTATAATAATCAAGTTCTTTTGAATCAACCAAGAAAGACAATAGTTCATTCCAAAATATTGGATAACTTGGAGATAATAAAAAATTGTCATCTTCATTTATACCATAATAAAACGTAATCCCTTTTTTTAGCGGTGCATATCCTAAAACAGAATTATTGTCAGCCGCTGTAGATATAGAAAAATATTCATCTTCAGTCTCAACATTATAATATCCATGTGTAAAACCAAACTGCATATCTTTTGTCAATCGATTACTTTGAGGGCTTCCAACAACACTTTTGGTGGAAACATAATCCCCAACTTCCATTGGTAAAAGATTCTTATAATCAATCTCTTTCATTCTGCTATGAGACATTACTATGGCAGCATCACCATTCTTAACAACTTTTTCAATGTCCTTAGTCGTACCTGGAAGAAGCTTCTCTGGAATTATCTCACCAAGAATAACTATCTTATGGTCAATATCTGGAACGATTGGCGGTTCTACAATAGTTAATATAACATCACTTGATGCTTCAAGTGCACTGACCAGATTTTTATCTTCCACATTAGTTATCAACATAACAGGAAGAGAATCATCAAGAGGTGTACTTATGTAAGCATAATTATCAAAGACATATCCTCCAGGAGCAAAAGAGACCAAAAA
>CAZYEG010000181.1:0-3266 GCA_964646365.1 uncultured Methanosarcinales archaeon | reverse complement strand
ATAGACAGTACTTCATCGGTTGGTATAATATTTGAATCTTACTACCAAAATGTATTGCATATAATTGCATTGATAGTAAGTGTAAAATTATTTCTTTTTGCGGCAGCTTATTCCCAAAGAGACATATGGGAAAGAAAGGCCCTAAAAAGCATAATATATGCTCCTGCTATTCTTTCATTGGCTTATTTGATATTAAGAGTTTTTTTTGCTTTTACCAGTGTAGAGATATTTGAGTACCAAATAAATCTAATTCAATATGTTGTTATGTTAATAATAACTTTAATTGCCAGTTATTTCATTCTGATAATTGCGTGGGAAACGGAAGAAAGAATATACAAAAAACAGGCAATCACAATATTTGTTGCTAGCATATTTGGTGGAATGGGGGGATTCCTTCATACTTTTTGGGGAATACATATAACACTTTCATACATTGTAGTTATCGCCATATTGGCTTTTGCACTGATAAAATTGAATTTTTTAGATATAATACCAATTGTTAAAAAAAAAATATTTCTAAATATGAAAATCCCATTAGTGATTCTTGACGAAAGCGGGTTTGTTGCACATCAAAATCCATTTTGTAAAGAAAAGTTGCCACTATTTGAAGTTGGAAAAAACTTAAAAAAACATAATACAAAATTTGTCCAAAAAATAGATGAAATGATTAATTTTGATAAAAAAAATAATTTTTCAATAACTTATAATAAAAAAAAATATCATGTGAAATATATAAATATTAAGAAGGGTGAAAAGAATATCGGGAAATTATTATTTATAATGACTCCTAATATGAAAAAAAATCACAAAATAATAATAGAAGAAATTTCTTCAAAAAAAATTGAGGAATTTATATCACAAATATATTCTCATTAATAAATATGTATTCCACTTAAAGCAATACGAAGTATGTCTTTACAGTTTCGAATTTTTGACCTCAATGTTGGTTCTGCTGCTCTATCAACCTGCTCAAGACGATCAAGTATCTGCATAAGGAAACGGATAAGATCCCCTTCAAGCATGTTCGTGTTCTTAAGCATATCAATAAACTTCTGACCTTTTATAAGAGGAGTAATGACTGCAGAAATCTTTACCATATTATCAAATCTTTTTTCTTTTTTTAGATATGGATGTGTTCGTAAAAATGATCTTAATTCATCCATTTCACTTGATGGGAATTTCTTAAAAAATCGTGTATCTTTTCTCTCTTCAAATGCAAGACATCCTAAAAGCATTATTATTGCATGTTCGTCTAAAGAATAGTCCATTGAAAATATCTGTGACATCTCAAGTTCGTCTGAAAATATTTTTGTGGTAAACTTTCCAAGAGGTGTTAAATCATCACCTTCGATGTACCCCATTTTCTCAAGTTTTTTTCGTGCACTTTCATATCTCGCTTTAATTGAACTAAGCAAAATTGCATCATCAATATGTCCTTTAAGCTCCTGATATGTATAGAAATTCATCTTAAGAATTGTTTCTATCTCTTCATTGGTGTGCAAATCTACAAGATTAAGTACAGTGTTATATGATAATTTGAATTGAGACCGTATTGGATCCACATCTTCTTTTGTGATTTTTGCAATAAGTTTTAAGTCATCTCTATTACGATTTATCATAGAGACCGACAGTCCCTCTTTATCTATTACTCTTCTGCCGGCTCTTCCTGATATCTGAAAATATTCTTTTGAATTTAAATAACGAAATCCAACACCTGTAAATTTCCTTAAAGCATCAAAACAAACTGTTCTTGCTGGCATGTTGATACCAACAGCAAAAGTTTCTGTTGCAAATAAAATTTTAATAAGCCCCTCTGAGAATAATTTTTCAACTATATGCTTCATATCTGGCAAGAGTCCTGCATGATGGAATGCGACACCTTTTACTATTGCTTGTTTTACAAGACGAGTTGTTGGTAATGAAAGAACTTGTTGGTTTAATTTTCCAAATTCTTCATTTGCAATCTTTAAAATCTTTCTTTTTTCTTCTGTTGTCACAAAACCTGCGCCTTTTGAAAGTTTAGTAGCATACTCCTGTACTTTTTTCCTGGAAAAAACGAAATATATTGCTGGAAGTTTATCAGCTTTTTTTAGATCAGCTACTAAAAAATTGAATTCTGGAATCTTTGCTTTTCTCTTCTTAAATGGTTGTCTCTTATGGTATATGTTTTTCATTTCGGGAATATCGTCAAGTTTTTTTTTCTCTAAGATGTTCTTAATAGTGGTAATTCCCATGTCTGAATCATAAAACATTGTAAGTAATGGTACCGGTCTGTGATGATATGTTATGACATCTACTGTGTGATTCTTGATTTTTTGGACCCAGCCTGCAAATTCCTCAGCATTTGGAATTGTTGCGGAAAGGAATAGAAATCGTACACTATCTGGACTAAATATGATTGATTCTTCCCAGACATGACCTCGTTCTTCATCATTAATAAAATGGATCTCATCCATGATACAGTACGTAACCTTGTCGAGAATCTTATCTTTTATAATTGCCATGTTACGATAGACTTCAGTGGTCATGATGAGGATGTTTGCTTCTGGATTTTTGACAATATCCCCAGTGATAAGGCCAATCTTGTCTTCACCATATTCTTCACAAAAATTTATGTATTTTTGGTTTGAAAGTGCCTTGATTGGTGCTGTATAGATTACCTTTTTATCAATATTTTTATCTATGATGTAGTCGGCAATTAATGTTTTACCTGAACCTGTTGGAGCAGATACTATAACAGAATTGTTCTTATCTATTGCATGTACAGAATCCTCTTGAAAAGGGTCTAAAGTAAACTCTCTGAATTTCATAATAAGAAAAATAATGTGTGTAGATATAAAAGTTACCATTAGGTTTTTATATTTAACAAAATAAACACTCATAATGGTAAGAGAACCAATAGTGTCTGGAATTTTCTATGACGGAACGAAGGAAGGTCTAAAAAAACAGATAGAATCTATGTTCGTCCATGATTTAGGGCCAGGAAAATTGCATTCTAAAAAAAGTGGGAAGAAAATTCTTGCTGCAGTGTCACCACATGCTGGCTATACTTATTCTGGAATGTGTGCTGCTCACACTTACAAGGCAATTGCTGAAGCTGAAGATATTGATACATTCATAATTATTTCTCCAAACCATACAGGAGTTGGAAGAACTTCTTTAATTACGCAAAATTATTTGACACCTTTTGGGGAAGTTGAGACGGACAAAGAGATTGCCGAGATGCTTAAAAAAAACTGTCCCCGTCTACTAGATGATATAAATGC
>CAZYEG010000180.1:0-3271 GCA_964646365.1 uncultured Methanosarcinales archaeon | reverse complement strand
GGAGCATCAATTTCATAAATTTTAGCAATTTCATTTTCACCGATCATTGCAGTGTAACCGTAATCCGTTTTCTTGAAATCATCGGCACCACTGACCATCTCATTAAGAGATTCTGTTAGTGTATTTGCCTTATTTTTTTCAATGATTGGAATTGTAAGCGAATTTAGATAAGCAAGTGATAGAGCTGAGATTATCGTGATAATCATTAAAATTACTCCCGGTTTAATTATTTCAGCAGTTTTCATTTTTTCTTGATTGTACCTGATGGTTTTGGCTTTGTATGTCTTTCAATCAATGGAACAACCATATTCATGATAAGTATTGAATAACAAACTCCTTCTGGGTATCCACCCCAAAGTCTGATTATTACAGTAATTAATCCGCATCCGAAACCAAATATTAATCTTCCATTCTTTGTTACTGGGGAAGTTACATAGTCTGTTGCCATGAAAAATGCTCCAAGCATAAGGCCACCAGAAAGTACGTGGAAGATTGGATCTTGCCCAGTAATGAGTGTAAACAAAAACACTGTACCAATATATGCGACTGGAATTCTCCATGTGATTATTTTTTTGTAAAATAAGAATGCAGCACCAATAAGTATTGCTAAAGCGGATGTCTCACCAAGACTTCCACCAATATTTCCTAAGAATAATTGTCCGTATGAAACGGCAGTTGTCCCCTGCATTTTTAATACTCCAAGTGGTGTAGCACCAGTTGTTCCATCAATTAGTAGCCATGTAGTAAGTAGTGTTGGCCAAGATGCAACTAAGAACGCTCTTGATGCAAGTGCTGGATTAAATATGTTTTGTCCAACTCCTCCAAAGGCTTCTTTAACAATTGCTATTGCAAATATTCCACCGATTATTGGAATCCAAAAAGGCACACTTGGTGGTAATACCATTGCAAGAAGCATTCCAGTAACAACTGCTGTTAAATCATTAATTCTAACAGGAATTTTTGCAAATTTTTGTATACCGTATTCTGTTAACACACATGTGCCAACTGATAATATTAAAGTAAGAAGCGCATCTAATCCAAAAAATATCACTCCAGCAACAGCTGCAGGAATTAAAGCAATAACAACATAAAGCATAATCTGTCTAATAGTTAATTCATCTTTAACGTGTGGTGCTGGTGATAATTGTAATTTCATTTTTTACCCATTTTTCTTATTTCATTCTTTGCATCTTTTATTAATTGAACTATTGGAATCTTACAAGGACACACATATGCACAACATCCGCATTCAAAACAGTCCATTGCATTAAGGTTCTTAGTCAATTCAAAAGCTCCAGCTCTTGAAGCTTTTTGTAAACCAACTGGAAGAAGATTCATAGGACATGCATCTACACATTTTGCACATCTTGTACATGGTTTTTCTTCAAAAGCGCTTTCATTAATTTCATTTAATACAAGTATACCCGAGCTTCCTTTCATAATTGGAGAATCGTCTTTAAACTGTGCAATTCCCATCATTGGACCGCCAGATATAATTTTTTTAGGCTCATTTACATATCCTTTACATGCTTCTATTAGCAGATCCATTGGTGTTCCAATTCTTGCAAGAATATTTCTTGGTTCATGAACATCACCTGTAACTGTAACAACTCTTTCAACAAGTGGTTTACCAACAACTATAGCATCATAAATTGCCTTTGTTGTACCAACATTAAGCACAACTATACCAATATCTATTGGAAGTCCACCAGCAGGGACCCATTCTCCTGTAATGGTGTTGATGAGTACTTTTTCAGCTCCTTGCGGATATCTTTGAGGAATCTTAACAACATTAATTCCAAAGGCTTTCTTACTTGCTCTTTTTAATATTCTTAGAGCATTTGGTTTGTTGGCTTCAATTCCAATGTATGCTTCTTTACATCCAGAGATATCCATCACTATTTCAAGACCTTTGATTATCTCTTCAGCATCTTCTATCATTAATCTGTTATCACAAGTAAGATATGGCTCACATTCTGCGCCATTTAGGATTATTTTTTTTATTTCTTTTCCTTCAGGAGGACTTAACTTAACATGTGTAGGAAATGTAGCTCCGCCCATACCAACAAGGCCCATTTCTTTTAGTTTCATAACTTTTTCTCTCGCAGGAAGATCAGCATTAGATATCAGCTCAACCCATTCATCCTTTCCATCAGATTCGATAACTACAGATTTACATTTTGTACCCATTGTTGTATAATGATCTTCAATTGCAACAACTTTACCTGAGATTGTCGCATGAACATTTGCTGAGACAAAAGCGTCATTTCTTCCAATAACTTGTCCGGTTTTAACCAAGTCGCCAACATCCACAACAGGATTATTTGGTGCACCAATGTGCTGAGAAAGCGGAATTATTGCTTTTTGAGGTATTGGAAGTCTAACTATCTTCTTTCTCCTTGTAAGTTTATTATCATTAGGATGTACCCCAAACATAAGAATTTGGTTTGAAGATTATTTTATAAAGGTTTCGTCTAAAAGGTAAAGTATTAAATATTCAAATAAATGACACAGTTGTTATGATCAAGACAATAATCTTTGATTGGGGAGGAGTTCTTACAAGAGGAAGCTGGACAGGGGCACTTATCGACCTATTCTCTCAAAGATTTAAAATTGATTTTGCAGCAGATTATAACTTCATAGATCAATTAATTATAAAGATGGATCACGGAGAAATGGAATTCACAGAGTTTGTTGATAAATTCAATAAGAAATACAAAGAAAAAGTAAAAATTGAAGATATGTTTGAGATGTTTTCAAGTGCTGTACGTCCAAATAATGAAGTTATAGAATACTTAAAAGAACTCAAAGACAAAGTTCAACTTCTTATGCTTTCCAATAACCATGAGCCAATTATAACATATCTTGGAAACAATCAAAAAGAGATGATGGATTTATTTGAAAAAAAATATTTCTCAGCTATTGAGAAAGATTGGAAGCCAAATAAATCAATATATGAAAAAGTGATAAAGGAAAACAATCTAAATCCTGAAGAGACAATTTTTATTGATGACAAATTAAAAAATGTGCATGTTGCATTTCAGCTCGGCATGAAAGGAATAATATTTGCAAATATCGATCAATTAAAAAAAGAAATAGAAGATCTATTCTTAGGCAAAGAACAAGAGATCCCAATGTTCAAAAAAGACGATTAACTCTACTTACCTTTAAATTTCTTAAGAACATCCTTCTTTCCATCCCAGACAAGTGCTTTTTCAAGAACTTCTTCAATCCTTTCAACAGGGATTACTTTGATTTTATCAAGTTCTTT
>CAZYEG010000179.1:0-3296 GCA_964646365.1 uncultured Methanosarcinales archaeon | reverse complement strand
AGCATTATTTTTAATTCTTTCATTGTCTTGCTACATTAGGTGTGGAATTTACTCTCCCGTGCGTTGTTTGACTTCCTCTTCCATGTTTTACTGAATATACTATTGCTCTTGGTTTATCATCAGGCATTAAAAATGCTTTATCATTAAATTTCGAAGGATGCGGTAAATTTCTTTGGAACGTCAAATTTAATGCAGCCTTATTTGAAGTTCCCCAAGTGTTTGACGCATACACATAAAAATAATATGCAACAGGGCTTGCTTTTCCTTCTACAAGTCCGCCATTTTCATCTCTATGTATTCTTCTAGCACCAAAAAGATCTTTCCCGATCTGTTCAGGTCTTAATTTAAGATCGTGTCTTCCTTTAACTGTAATTGTATGCTTATTATTTTTTAGGAACCTATGGTCCATAAAAAACTGCAAATGTGAATATTGACTTTTCATCCAATCTCTTCCAGTTTTTGATGATGCTATTCCAGCACCAAGTATAAGTGGAGTTGCAATTGGGTGAGCAGCCGCTATAGATCCAAGCGCAATAAGTGGTTTTCCTAGGAATGACACTACAGGTGTAGCGTTAATAGGTCCAGTCAAGACACCCGATTTTACTGCTGAAACTAGTGCTGCAGTTTTTGCAACTGTTCCAGCACCGTAAGCAGTAGCACCAGACGCAAGTAATGGTTTAATAAGCGGAGCAGCATTTGGTAATTTCCCACCAAGGTAGCGTTTGAAATTTTGCCATCTTTTTACTCCAAAACTATCATATGCCCATTGATTTCTTTTGGCCATTAAACCAAGATCTCTTCCTCTAAACCAGCCAATAGTATAATCATTATCTTCTCCACCGGTGTTAACATCTTCCCATTTAATATGAACATAAGATCCGTCAATTCCTGGCTCTTCATGAATATTTATACTTGTAATAAAAGGAGGCATTGGCTCGTCACCATTATCAATATCTTTAGTTTTTGACCATTTTCCTTTTATTCCATTATAACCTATACCTCTAACTCTAACTTCGTATTTATTCTTCTCTTTCTTGTTCGGTCCTTTTTCTGTAAAGAACTTTAAATTATCTAATTCTATTTCTCTATGATCACCCTGTTTGCATCTCTCAGGAATATCTGTCCACAGATGCCGCCAAAGTTTTTGATGAGCTTTATCTCTAACTTGAATCTCATACCTAGCAACTTTCTCTTCATCAGGGACTGGCGTCCACTTGATTTTCACGTTCCGATGTGTGTTATTAATTGCTACCATTTCTATCTTTTATCAGATCTCATTGTTTCTTCAAGTCCACCAAGAGCAACTTCTCCCGGACTTTGTGATTGTTCTGGTTGTCTTTTTTTTTTTCTTCTTCTTCTGCCTTGTCTTTGTTGATTCCCTTGTTCTCTTCTTTGTGGTTCCCTTTCCTCATTTCGGATAGGTGGTGCAGGTTCAGGCACTCCAGCTTTTACCCATTTCCATCTATTAGTATTTTTAATACAAGCACCAAGGGCAAGATTCTCCCAACTCATATTACTTGGTTTTGTAAAAGTTGTTTCACCATGAATTTCAGATCTGTTTGTGAATCTCTCTCTGTCTATACTCCTTTGAGAAATATCTTCTGGTGACAGATGATAATCAAAAGCCAGAGTATACATTTTTTCATGACTGTAATTCCACCAGACATATTGGAACTCAGGACTTTTTTGTCTAGGCTGTGGTGGTTGAGGTCGTGGATTAGGATTCCTTCCGATCTCGCTTATTAGTTGTTCTAATAATATAATTATAGTATCATTACTACAGTTTTGATTTTGAATAAGCACAATCAACTCATTCATAAAACCTTTAAGAGGTTCTTTGAAGTCGATTTCAATGTTAATATTTTGATCCCGTCCTAATAATGTAACAATCTCATTTAATTTTTCGATAATTTTTCGAGACAATCCTTTGTCAGAACTACCTCTGTCTATTCCAATAATCTTTTTTAATAATTTTTTAAACTCTTTAAATGAATCGTTAATTGATTTAGTAAGTTCATTAATACTTTTGTCAATTTTTTCAAATCCATCTTTGATTGTTTCAATTAATCTATTTAGATCATTATTGTCTTCACCCTTCATTCCTTCAATAATTTTGACAAGTTCGCTTAAGTTGGTATTATTCTCAATATTTATGCCTCCTCCACCTTTGGCAACCTCTCTTTTTATATCTCGAATGGCTTCAATAAGTTCCTTAATTAATTCTTCATAATCATCAGGAAATTTCACATCAATTGCGCCAAGATCTATTATTGCTTGATAAATTGTTCTCAAAGAATAATTAATATTTTCTAAAATTCCATTAATATTTTGATTTTTAATTATCTCTCCTATTTCAGCAAGTACTCCCACAATATCTTGAATGCCCTCTACTGTAATCTGAATATTAAAATTTCTTAATTCTTTAATCATTTCATCAATTTTTATACCAAGTCCATTAAAACCATCTTTAATAGCGGCAACTAAATCTTCATTATTTGGAGCTTCAATATTAATATCGCCAATTTTATTTGTTATGTCACCGATTGTTGCAACAGCACCACTCCCACTTCCAATTTTTGATATGGCTTCTTTAAGTTCTGCAATAAGTTGCATTAAATCCTCAGGTAATTTGATTTCAATTGAAAGTCTTTTTAACATCTCTTCTAAACCTTCAACTTTTACTTTAATTTCATCTGGAAATTTAACATTAAAATTAGTTGGAACTGTTACATTAATATCTGGAATTTTTATATCAGGTATTCTAATAGCTGCAATTACTTTTCTAATTTTATCTAATTTGTCCTCAACTCCACTTAAGTCAGTAGTGCTACTACCTCCTCCACCGCCACCGGCTCCTTTTGTTTTAAGTATAAAATCTATAGTTTTTGTCTTTACTAATATTCTTTCTCCATCTTTTCGTGAGGTATGGCTTCCATCATGATTCATAGCATAAAAATCATATTTATCTTTTGGTAATGGAATTATGTCTGTGTCAGCGTTTTTTATATAATAGTGCCCATGCTTTTCTGTATCGACAATTTGGTTTTCTAGTAAAAATTTTTTTGTTCCTTCTTTTAATTTATCAAAATTCAATATATAGATCCAGAATTTCATTTCTTGATCCCAATCAGCATAATCATATCGAACTCTAAATTGTATTTTTGGAACATTTGGAAAAAATGCAAAGTTTAGGTTCATAATTTTACTTCCTTCTTTTACATTACATTTTTTTTCAATATTCATTGGAAACATCCATCCGGGTTTATTTTCTTTAGCTCTAATTAAATATTCCCCAA
>CAZYEG010000178.1:1628-3303 GCA_964646365.1 uncultured Methanosarcinales archaeon | reverse complement strand
TTCATAAATAAGTGTTGATTTACCACTTCCTGAAACTCCAGTGATTGTTGTTAATAGCCCAAGTGGTATTTTAACATCTATATTTTTTAGATTATTTTGTTCACATCCTGTGACTGAAATATGTTCTTTTGGAGTTCTTCTTGTTTTTGGAACATGGATAGTATTTTCCCCCGAAAGATATTTACCAGTAAGAGATTTTGGATCATTTTCAATCTGTTTTGGAGTTCCTTCCGAAACAATTTGTCCACCATGGATTCCTGCACCTGGTCCCATATCAACAACATAATCTGCCTCTCGTATTGTATCTTCATCGTGTTCTACTACAATTAGAGTGTTCCCAAGACTTTTTAGATGTTGTAAGGTCTCAATCAATTTGTGATTATCTCTTTGATGAAGCCCAATTGATGGTTCATCAAGTATGTATAAAACACCCATTAGATTTGAACCTATCTGGGTTGCAAGCCTAATCCTTTGTGCTTCTCCTCCGGAAAGAGTTGATGAGGAACGAGATAGAGTAAGATAAGAAAGCCCAACTTTATCAAGAAATGTAATACGTTCTTTTATTTCTTTTAAGACTTGTTTTGCAATATTTTCTTGTTTTTTTGTAAGTTTAATATTATTGAAAAAATTTAGAATATTTGTTATTGACATATCAGTCAAATCGATTATTGATTTCTTGTTAATTTTTACTGCGAGGACTTTTTCTTTAAGACGCTTTCCTTCACATACAGGACAGGATGACACTCTCATGAATTTCTCAAGCTCTTTTCTCCGATAATCAGATTCTGTTTGATGATAGAGTCTCTCTGATTGTGGAATTAATCCTTCCCATGTTCCCATGTGTGACCAATTCGCCTCTCCACCTTTCATGGAAATATTAAACTTCATATTTTCATCTGTTCCATACAACAATACATCAAGTTGTTTTTTTGTAAGAAAACTTATTGGTGTAAATACGTCAAAATCAAAATGTTTTGCAACTGTTGCGAGATATTTACCTCGCCAACCATCGATTGCGTTTCTATAAACAGCAATTGCACCATCTGCAATACACTTACTCTTATCTGGAATAATTAGATCTGGATCAAAGTCCATCTTAATTCCAAGACCATGACATTCTTCACATGCACCAAAAGGTGAATTGAATGAAAACATTCTTGGTTGTAACTCTTCAAATGTCATTCCACAAACTGGACATGCCATTTTTGCTGAGAATAATTTCTCACTTTCTTTTTTCCCTTTCTGACTAAGAATTATTAATAGGCCATCTCCTTTTTTAAGACCACTTTCTACAGCTTCGCTTAGCCTGCTAGTATCTTTTGGATCAACCCTATCGATTACTGCTTCGATATCGTGTTTTTTATACCGCTCAAGTTTTGCTTTTTCGTCTGTACGTTGAATTTTTTTATTTATTCTTACACGAGAATATCCTTCTTTGTTTAAATCTTCAATTAATTTTTCGTACGTACCTTTCTTTTGTCTTACTATTGGAGCAAGCACAGTGATATGATCGCTACTACCGTATGATTTTGATATCTCTTCTGAAATACTTTGAGGTGAACGTGATTCAATTTTAGTATTATGTACTGGGCAAAACGCCGTTCCTACTCTTGCGTATAAGAGTCTTAAATAATCGTATATCTCTGTCTGGGTTGCCACAGTTGAACGAGGGTTA
>CAZYEG010000178.1:0-1618 GCA_964646365.1 uncultured Methanosarcinales archaeon | reverse complement strand
GCCTATCCTGGCGAACAGGACCCTGAGATAATCGTATATCTCCGTAACCGTGCCCACTGTAGACCTTGGGTTTTTTGATGTTGTTTTTTGTTCAATTGAAATTGCAGGAGAAAGACCCTCAATAGAGTCAACATCTGGTTTACTCATCAGACCAAGAAACTGTCTTGCGTAAGCGCTTAAAGACTCTACATACCTTCTTTGACCTTCTGCGTAAATAGTGTCAAAAGCTAAAGTGGATTTACCACTCCCTGAAAGGCCAGTTATCACTATTAACTTGTCTCTTGGTAGGGTCACGTTTATATTCCTTAAATTGTGCTCTCTAGCCCCCTTAATTATTAGATCTTTCATTGATAAATAGAATATTTTCCGGATTTAAATATGTGTTGCCTATATGTCCAGTGGGGAAGTGCATTATTGACTATTTTTTATAAAAAGTAACAAATAACACAATGTTTATATCCTCCTCATGGTTTACAAAATTGGTAGTAATATGGATAATATTGAATTGGTAAAAAAAGCTAGAAAAAGTATAGGCCCTTATTGTACTGATGAGTGTAAAAGTTATTGCTGCAGAAAAGGATATCTTATTCTTAACAAAAATGAACTAAAGAATTTTAAAAATGGTTTTGTTAAAATATTAGAAAATGATAAATTTAGTCTAAATCTCGGGGACACATGCCCATGTCTTGTTGATTATAGATGTACTATATACACAAAAAGACCAAAAGCCTGTAGAGAGTTTCCTATTTTTATACATGGTAACAAACTAACACTCTCAAAAAGATGCCCTGCTGTGATGTCTGGTCAGTTATTTCCTTTCTTAAAAAAACTTATTGCAAATGGTTGTGACAAACCTGTTTATATTAATGGTTATGACTGCTCCTCATCTTCTGATTAATAAAAGTAGGATGGGGTAGGATAAATCGAAACCTTTATATACATTATATAAAACACTCTATATATGAAAAAAACATGGGATGAATTTGAAAAGGATGTCTACAGAATGATTGAAGATATCAAGAATTTTCGACCTGAAATAATTGTGCCTTCAATGAATGGCGCACTTGTCCCTGCTGCAATGATTTCTGAAAAAATAAATGTAAAAGACCTTCGCCCAATTGGTATTGAAAGACGGGGAGGCGAAAGAACTCTTCATTATGACATCCATGGAGATGTTAGTGGAAAGAGAGTACTGATTGTTGAAGACAGTATGGCATCTGGAAATGGAATGATAATGGCTAAAGATGATTTCATTAAAAGAGGGGCTATTGTAAAAACTGCATCCGTTTATGTCAACAATCACAGTAAAGACTTATCAGACTTTTATGGAGATGTCGTTGACCCATTGCCAAACTTCCCTTGGAAACCTAATAGGGAAGGAGACAGGATAGTTGCAAAATAATTTATTTTGTTCTTGATCTTAATTCGCTAATTACTTCGTTAAAGTCAATTCCTTTCTTAGCCATGAGAGAGAGAAGAAAGTATAGCATGTCTCCGCATTCCCAGACTAAATTACTTCTGTCCGTATAATTAACCACTTCCCCAACTTCCTCTAAAAGTTTCTCTTTAATCATCTCTTCAGTGAGTCTTGATGTATATGAATTCTCTTTAGGATTTT